>NZ_JBOFOO010000068.1:0-10736 GCF_051659485.1 Craterilacuibacter sp.
TGTTTTCTCCTGAGTTTGCAAAGCAGCATAGGGGGTAACCCTATGCCATCCTGGCTTCGGGGTGCAGCTTCTCCTTGTAGAACGGCCTGTTGTCGGGCTCATGTCTTTTTTTACCACCGGCATCACACCGGCACCGACAGAGCCCTTACTCTAAAATGCCGCACCGCATCATGCCATGCACATATATGAAAAGCAAACCGTCTCTAACCCACCAAGCTAAAAGGGTTTTATCCTGCTACACACTGCAGCGCTGCCTGCAAAGCGAACCGCCGCCGCCCGCAAGCATAAAAAACAGGCGCTGCGAAATCCGCAGCGCCTGTTTTTTAGTGCCATTACACCGGGTTTGATTGTCAAACCACGCTGAAACGCCCCACTGAATCCTGCAACGACTTGGCCAGCGTCTGCATCGCTTCGGTCGAGCGCGCCGCATCGATGGCAACGCCCGCATTGTCACCGGCACTGGCCGCGATACGCTCCACATGCAGGGCAATTTCACTGCTGGCCGAAGCCTGTTCACGCAATGCCCCGGAAATATCGAGCACCGCACGCTGCGTGGCCTCCGAGCTTTGCTCTATCCGTACAATCACTTCCTGCCCCTGATCGGCCAGACTGACACCGGTCGCCACTTTGGACACCGCATCCTGCATGGCATTGCGGGTGTTTTCCGACAAGTGCTGGATATGGCCGATCTTGGTAATGATTTCACCGGTTGCGTTGGAAGTGCGCTCGGCCAGCTTCCTCACCTCGTCGGCCACCACCGCAAAACCGCGCCCGGATTCACCGGCACGTGCAGCTTCGATGGCCGCATTCAAGGCCAGCAAATTGGTCTGGTCGGCAATATCACGAATCACGGCCACAATCGACGAGATACCCGCTACGTCATTCACCAGTCCTGCCAGCGTGCCGGAAGCCACATCGACCTGTTTGTTGATCAGGCGCATTTCGTCGGCAGCCCCGCGCACCACCAGCCCGCCTTCGCGCGAAAACTCGCCCGAACGCACCCCCAGTTCGCGTGCCTGCTCGGCATTCCCCGAAAGATGGGCAATCCCCTGAGTCATCTCTTCGATGGATGCGGCCATGGCGCTGGCGGCGGTGCTTTGCTCGCTGGAACGCCCGGCAACCTGTTCGACCTGACGTGACAGCTCGCCGATGGTCAGCACCAGAGTGCCTGCGCTATCGGCAACCTGCCCGACCATGGCACGCAGATCATGCTGCATGCCGGCAATACCGGCGAGCAAGCTATCCTGATCCCCCGGCAACAACTGAATACTGGTATGCAACTGCCCTGCCGCAATCTTGCGCACCACCTCGCGCGCATAAGCCGGCTCACCACCCAGCTGACGGGCGATATTGCGCTGGATATTCCAGCCCAACGCACCCAGCAGCAGCGTCAGTACGGCGAGCACCCCGCCTTGCTCGAACGCGTGCCCCAGCACGTCGCTATGAATCTTGTTGGTATAGATGCCGGTGCCGACCACCCACCCCCAGTCGCCGGACTTGAGGTTCATACTCATCTTGCCGACCGGTGCGTCGGCACCGGGTTTCGGCCAGTCGTACAGCGCGACGTCGTTCGCAGCAAGTGCTGCGGCGAAAATATCGCCCAGATTACGGCCATCCGGTGTCTTCAGCGCGTAGATGCTGCTGCCGGCCAGCTTGGGCTTGACCGGGTGCGCGATGAAATTAAGCTTGTCATCAAGCAGGTAATAGTAACCGTCTTCGCCGTAGCGGGCAGCCATCAGCGCGGCCTTTGCGCGCGCCTGTGCTTCGGCCAGCGGCAACTCGCCGCGACGGGCGACATCCTCGTAGGCGCGGACGATGGAGACCGCGCTTTGAGTCTGCTCGGTGACTGTTCCCCGATAGGTCTCGACCAGCGAGGTATACAAGTTGTACAACCCCCAGCCGGCCATCAATACGACGCCCAGCAGCATAGCCGCTAGCTGCGCCAGCAACTGTTTCTTGACTGTCATGGCATTCCCTCAAGGATAAAGACTTTGTTGTACTGGTCATTATTCCACAATAAAATATGCTAAAAAAATATAATTGGCTAGTCGTATTTTCCCTGATGTCAAGATTGCATGACGCAGAGGGGAGAGAGGGGTGGCGCGCTAGCGAGGCGGCGGTAAGCTGAGTACGCGATCGGCCAGCCGCTCGGCCTCGGCCGCATCGTGCGTCACCAGAATAGCGGGCATGCTGGCCGCCTTGAGGCGGCGGCGGAACTCGTCCCCCAGCGACTCGCGCAAGGCTGCGTCCAGCGCCGAAAAAGGCTCATCCAGCAACATCAGTCGTGGCCGGGTAATCAGTGCACGCGCCAGTGCCACCCGCTGCTGTTCGCCTCCCGACAGACCCCATACCCGTCGAGCCTCAAATCCGGCCAGACCGACGTCGGCCAGCATGAGATGCGCCCGTGCACTCGCCTCGGCCTTGGGCACGCGCTGTTCGATCAGGCCGAACATCACATTGCCCAATACGTCCAGATGCGGAAACAGTGCGAAGTCCTGAAACATCAGCGCGAAGCGGCGGCGCTCGGGCGGCACGCCGGCAAGATTCTGCCCGTCAAACCACAGCTGCCCGCTGTCGGGCATGGCCAGGCCGGCAATAATCTTGAGCAAAGAGCTTTTTCCGCAACCGGAAGGCCCGAGCAGGGCCACCACTTCACCGGCGGCGACGGTCAGGCTGAAATGATGCAGCAAGGGCCGGCCGGCATAGGCAAGACTAAGGTCAACGATCTGGAGCATGATTTTTTTCCGGCCACTCGATGGCAATAAAGGCCAGCAGGGCAAACAGCATCAATAACACGGATAACAGCAGCGCCGCTTCCAGATTGCCTTGCCCGGGCCGGCCCAGATGCTGGTAGATCAGGGTCGTCAACGTCAGCCATTCGGGGCGCGACAAAAACAGGGTCACCGCAAATTCGCCCACCGTGGTGGCGGCGGCAAAAGCAAGCCCGCGCCGAAATGCAGGCCTGAGCAAAGGCCAGCTGACCCGCCACCATACCCGCAGCGGTGACGCGCCCAGCGTACGGGCAGCACAAAGCAGATTGTCCGGCAAGGCATCCAGCGCCGCAGCCAGACTCTTGGCAATAAACGGGTAAGCCAGCAAGGCATAGCTTGAGACCAAAAGCAGCAGACTGGCGCTCCAGCCCGGATACAGCAGCAGCAGGCCGAAAGCCACACATACCGGCGACACCACAAACGGCAGGAATGCCGCCGCACGCATCATTACATTTCGCCGTGCCGCCAGCGCATGCAATACGCCCAGCAAGCTGGCCAGCAGCAAGGCCATGGCGGAAAAACGCAGGGTATTAAATAGCGCCAAAGCCGTGTCTGCATTCCACAGCAAGGCCCAGGCCTCGTACTCCACCTGCAGCGCACGCCAGACTAGCGCCAATAGCGGTGCAGCAGTCACCGCCAGCAGGATGGATAAGGCGGCAGCCAGCAACAGCTGCCGGCGCAGGCTATCGGCTTTAAGCAAGGCCAGAGGTTCGGTTTTGGCCGGCACAGCCAGTCGCGCCTCGACCCCGGCATAAAGCAAGGCCGCTGTCGCACTGACCAGCATCGCCGCCAGTGCCAGCACGCCGGCATCGGCCAGATTCAGCTCGTAAGCGACCAGCGTATAAATTTCGACTTCTACCGTCGCCCACTGCTGCCCCCCCAGAAGCAGCGCCAGGCCGAAACCGGAAAAGCAATAGAGAAAGACCAGACACAGGCTGGAAGCGAGCCACGGCAAAAGAGCCGGCAGCTCGATACGCCAGAACGCACGCCACGGCGATGCACCCAGCGTGCGCGCTGCCAGCAAGCGGCTGGCCGGCAAAGCCAACAGGCCGTCGACCGATGCACGTATCACCAGCGGCAGGTTGTAAAACAGATTGCCGTACAGCAACAGCCACGGCGTGTCCTGCAAATCCAGCCCGCTGATCCCTCTGGGGCCGAACAGGGTCAGTACCCCCATGCCGGCCACCAGCGTCGGCATCACGAAGGGCAGCAGGATCAGCCGCAACAAGAGGCACCGGCCGGGAAAATCCAGCCGCGCCAGCACCCACGCCAGGGGCAGCCCCAGACTGGCCGTCAATACACAGGTGATCGCAGCCTGCGCCAGCGACCACCACAGCCGCTGCTGCAGATAAGCATCGTCCAGTACCGCGAGGTTAAGCCCACCCCAGCCCTCAGCCAGCAGACGCGCCAAGGGCAACAAGGCCAGCAGCAGCAAAAAAACCAGCGGCGGCAGCGCGAGCGCACGCTGTGACGCCCGCGGCAATACATCAGTCTGCATGGTTTAGCGCAACACCACCTTGTTCCAGCGTTTGAGCCATGCCCCGCCCTGCTTGGCAATGGCCTGCGGCGTCACCTCGGCGGCAAAACCCGGCTCGGCCGCATGGCTGAATACAGCGGCCACCGGACTGCCTTCCACCACCGGATACATCCACATCGCGGTCTGCAACTCGGCCTGCACCTCGGGTGAACGCATGAATTCGACAAACCTGGCCGCCGCTACAGCTTCCTTGCCGCCCTTGACCAGTGCCACACCCTCGACCTGACGGAATACCCCGCCCTTGAGGAACAGGTTACCGGTCGGTGAAGTGCTGATTTTGTCCTTGCTGTAGAACACCTCGGCTGCCGGACTCGTAGCGTAACTCACCACCAGCGGACGCTCACCGCCGTTACGCGAAAAGTCGGTGTAATAGGCCTCGCTCCAGCCCTTGGCTACTTTCACGCCATTGGCGCGCAGTTTGCCCCACCAGTCGAAAGCCTGCGCTTCGCCCATGCCGGCGATGGTCGCCAGCATAAAAGCGTAACCGGGGCTGGAGGTGGACGGGTTCTGCACGACCAAAAGCTTGCTGTAGGCCGGCTTGGTCAAATCCTGCAGCGATGCCGGCAGCGCCAGCTTGTGCTTGGCAAACCAGGCTTTGTCGTAGTTCAGCGTGACATAACCGTAGTCGGTGCTGACCACGCCCTCACCCAATGCGTAACGCGCCTTGGTCTTGAGCGCTGCGCCGCTATACGATGCAATCACGCCGGCGGCAGAGGCCTTGGCCAGCAGGGTGTTGTCCACACCATAAACCACATCGGCGATCGGATTGGCACGGGTCAGAATCAGTTTATTGACCATCTCGCCGGCGTCGCCGCCCTTGATCAGCGACAGTTTGACGCCGTGTTGCTGCTCGAAGGCCGCCAGGCGTTCCTTGGGCAGGGCAAACGACGAATGCGTCAGCACGCGCAACTCGGCGGCCTGAACGGCGCAGGCAGCAAACGCAAGCCCGATGGTGGTGAGGATACGAACAGACTTCATGACTTCTCCGCGTGAATGCCGACGGCGGAGAACGGAAACGGCAGACGAACACCTGCCGAATCACACTCCCTACGCTGGCACGATCCAGATCAGGTAATGGGGACTCTCTCAGCCCGCGTGGGCACCCCCGGTGATTTGCGCACGCATGATAACGCTTAAAGCAGCCACCGAGAAGACAGCTCATTCAAAGCGCATGACCGCCACGGTATTCATGTACCCCTGCCCTACCTACGCGACGGCCTTAACGGCATGACCACCATAGGACTTGCCGCGTCTGATGCTGAATATGGAATAATTTCCATATTTACTAGCCGACCGGTCTAATCTTGCGTATTATTCAACTCAGGATAAATAATCAAATACGCAGCAGTCGTTAGAGTCCGTCATAACAGACGGTCTCTTTTATTTTTTTCCACCCATTAGACGACCGGTCTAATCCAGATTTAGCCATGCAGCGCTTACTGCTTGAATAACGATAAGGATGTCAGCCACCATGGCGCCAGAACTGATACTGCATCACTACGAAGCCTCGCCCTATGCGGAAAAAATCCGCCTGCTGCTCGCTTACAAGCAACTGCACTGGCGCTCGGTCATCATGCCGCCCATGCTGCCCAAACCGGAATTAATGGCACTGACCCATGGCTATCGCCGCGCGCCAGTACTCCAGATCGGCGCCGACCTCTATTGCGACTCGGCACTGATTGCCAGCGAACTGGAACGCCGCTTTCCGGCACCTGGCACAAAAAACCGGGCGGCCGGCGCTCGCGCCGGCCTGATCAGTCACTGGGTCGATGTCGAGCTATTCTGGCTGGCGGTGCGCTATGTAATGGGAATGCGCGCTTGGCAGCTTCCGCAAGCGCTGCTGGACGACCGCGCGGCCATGCATCTGCAGTTTGATTTTTCCCGCGCCACGCTGGTGGCGGACTTGCCGCATATCGAGAGCCAGCTGCAATGTTTGCTGGCGCTGCTGGATACAGTCTTGACACAAGACGATTTTCTGGGCGGCACACAGCCGGCCCTAGGGGACTTCGGCCTCTATCACCCCTTGTGGTTTTTACATGGTGCAGGTCTGCTGGATACGCTGCTTGCCAAGCACCACGCACTCCCTGACTGGTTTGTCCGCATGCGAGCCTTCGGCCAGGCCCCGCACCACAGCATGGAAGCCAGCGAGGCCATCGCCATTGCACTGGCCAGCCAACCACTAGCGCTTGCCGGCATTAGCCACGAAGCAGCATGGCCTGTCGGTAGCTGGTGCAGCGTCATGCCGGAAGGCTACCCACAAGAGGCCGTCTGCGGCCAGCTGCTACATCTGGATGACCATCAAATTACGCTGCAATTGCTTGCTGCTGCACACGGCCCGCTGCAACTCCATTTCCCGCGCCTGGGCTATATCATCGCGCACCCTGCCGATCATGCCGCCACCCCATTACAGAGAGCCCATTAATATGTCGCAAAATCGTCAGATCCTATTGCAGCAACGCCCAATCGGAGCGCCCACCCTAGAGGACTTCCACCTGACAGCGGGCCCGCTTCCGGTTCCGGCGGCCGGTCAGGTGTTGCTGCGCAGCCTGTATCTGTCACTGGATCCGTATATGCGTGGCCGCATGAGCGATGCCCCCTCCTATGCCGCACCGGTCGCTTTGGGCGAAGTCATGGTGGGTGCCACCATCTCGCGGGTCGAAGCATCGCAACATGCAGATTTCGAACCGGGTGATCTGGTGCTGGCCTATAGCGGCTGGCAGGACTATGCCCTGTCCGATGGCAGCGCGCTCAGCAAGCTGGATAAAGAGATGCCCCACCCTTCGCGGGCACTCGGCGTACTGGGCATGACCGGCTTTACCGCTTATATGGGCTTACTCGATATCGGTCAGCCCAAAGCCGGTGAAACCATTGTGGTCGCAGCTGCCAGCGGCGCCGTGGGTTCGGTCGTCGGCCAGATCGCCAAGATCAAGGGTTGCCGTGCGGTGGGTGTGGCCGGTGGTGCCGAGAAATGCCGCTTTG
The DNA here is from genome assembly GCF_051659485.1 of Craterilacuibacter sp. Taxonomy (NCBI): domain Bacteria; kingdom Pseudomonadati; phylum Pseudomonadota; class Betaproteobacteria; order Neisseriales; family Neisseriaceae; genus Craterilacuibacter; species Craterilacuibacter sp. The sequence goes on from NZ_JBOFOO010000068.1 coordinate 7,288, forward strand.
TGGTGGAAGAGCTGGGTTTTGATGCCTGTATTGATCATCACCAGCCCGACTTTGCCGCCCAACTGGCAGCCGCCTGCCCGCAAGGCATCGATGTTTACTTCGAAAATGTCGGCGGTGCGGTCTTCGATGCTGTCCTGCCCTTGCTCAATGTCGGTGCCCGCGTGCCGGTGTGCGGCCTGATTGCCCACTACAACGACACCACGCTGCCTGCCGGTCCCGACCGCTTGGGCCTGCTCACCCGCACCTTGCTGACCCGGCGTATCAAGATGCAGGGTTTCATCATTTTTGACGACTACGGTTCACGCTATGACGAGTTTTTCAAGCAGATGAGCCTATGGCTGGCTGCAGGTCATATCAAGTTCCGCGAAGATAGGATCGAAGGGCTGGAAAATGCGCCTGCCGCCTTTATCGGTCTGTTGCAAGGCCGCAACTTCGGCAAGCTGATCGTCCGCGTGACAGCACCGCAAGACACCAAGCACAACGGAGAAAACCTATGAAGCTACTTTACCAGACCCGCGCCAGCGCTCAGGGTGGGCGCACCGGCCACAGCAAGCTGGACGATGGCAGCCTGGCCTTGGACATGGCCATGCCAGGATCGGGCACTACCGGCGTCAATCCCGAGCAGCTGTTTGCACTGGGCTATGCCGCCTGCTTCGACAGCGCCTTGGCCTTGACTGCGCAACGCCTGAAACAAAACATCACCGGCAGCAAAACCTCGGTTCAAGTCGGTATGGGGCAAAATGATGCCGGCGGCTATGCACTGGATATCGAACTGTCTGTCGAAGTGGGCGGCCTGCCTGCCGACGCGGCACATGCTCTGGTAACGGCGACCCATCAAGTCTGTCCTTACTCGAACGCGGTACGCGGCAATGTTGCCGTACGCCTGAATGTACTTGTCGTCTGACAGCTCTCGCCATTGACGGAACAGCGCGGATAAAACAGCGCGTGTTCCGTCAATGCATACTAGAAAGGACACGATGTTTTCAGTCAGTCAGACCGGCAGCGATCAGCAGCACGGCTTTAGTCACACCTACCGCCAAGGCCAACTATCCGTCGGGGTTTTTTTCCCGATAGAAGCCTTTACCGGCGACACCCCGGCCATGACAGGCCAGATGGCATTGGCACAACAGGCAGAGACACTGGGGTTCAAGGCCTTATGGCTACGTGACGTCCCCCTGCGCGACCCTTCTTTCGGTGACGTGGGACAGGTCTTCGACCCGTGGGTCTACCTTGGGTTTGTCGCCGCGCACACCCGCACGATTGCGCTGGGCACCGCCTCCATCATTCTGCCCTTACGCCACCCTTTACACATGGCCAAGGCCGCCGCCAGCGTAGACCAGCTTAGCGGCGGGCGTTTGCTACTGGGTGTTGCCTCCGGCGACCGGCCGCTGGAGTATCCGGCTTTCAATATCGAGGCCGAGTCGCGTGGCGAACGCTTTGTTGAAGCCATAGGGGTCATGAAGCAGGCCTGGAGCAGCAGCTTCGCACCCATCAAATGGTCGCAAGGCCTGATGGCGGGCGCCGACCTGATTCCCAAGCCCACCACACGCACCATCCCGCTATTGGTCACCGGCAACAGCCGCCAATCGCTGGACTGGATCGCCAGAAACAGCGATGGCTGGATCAGCTATCCGCGCGCACCCGCTATGCAAAAGGCAATCGTCGAAGACTGGCAGCAGGCACTGCACAGATCGGCAGACGGCGTTTTCAAACCATTTACCCAGTCCTTGTATATCGATCTGGATGCCAACCCCGATCAGGCACGCAGCCCCATCCATCTGGGTTACCGCCTCGGACGCCATGCCCTCGTGGTCTTGCTGCACGAACTGGAAAGTGTGGGCGTCAACCACGTGATCCTCAACCTGAAATATGGCCGTCGCCCGGCAGAGGAAGTGCTGGCGGAACTGGGCAGTACCGTCTTGCCACAGCTAGCGGCGCATCAAGGCGCAGCAGTTTAAGCGGGTATGTGCTGCATCGGCGATCGCCGCCGCCCTTGAGCAGCGACAGCTTGACTACGTGTTGCTGTTCGAAGGCAGCCAAGCGCACCTTGGGCGGGGACAACGGCGAATGTGTCAGTACACATAGCCCGGCGGTCTGAACAGTACACGCCACATCTTATTGATAATAATTCTCAATAAGATTACAGTGGTGCTGTTTTCATCTAGCCGCAGCGGAGCACCCATGTACATTTGCATATGCAAATCTATCACTGACAAAACCATCCACCAGAAGGTCGCGGAAGGGATGAGCTCTATGCGCGAAATGAAACAATGCCTGGGCGTAGGCAGCCAATGCGGCAGATGCATGCCCGCAGCACTGGACTTACTCAAGCGCAGCCTGCAAGAAAAAATAGCCCCCTGCCAGCTACCGCAGCAAAGCCCCTGCACTTGTTAAGCATCAGCATGCTCACTTTGGATATTGCACCGCCGCTGCGCAGCGTACCCAGCATCAGGACAACATGCCCGCTAATGCGGGCTTGAACTTCCATGAGTTAGCCGAGAGTTCAAGCCCCGCGTTAGCGGGTATCCGAGCAGCAGCTTGCTCCGAAAAGCCATGACGCCCGACCCCGTCAATTCATCTGCAAATAGGAATGCAGCCACTGGCTGAGGTCCTCCCGGCGCCCAGCCAGCGCCATGCTGCGCAAGCGCACCCCACCTGCCCCTGCCAATCGGACGGGTATGGAGCGCGCACCCGCGCGTAGTTTTTTTGAGGCAACAGGACATACTCGCATCCTGATCCACCACCACCGCGGCCTCTCCACTGCACTGCAAAAAAGCCACACTACCTCAATGGATTCCTTGTACCAGCACGATATATTTAATGGTATGATTTATGAATAAATCAGTTTATATGAATAATAAATTGTATTTAAATTTACCTTGGGTTAGCTAAGCTTTATCGCCTGCCGACCTTGAAGCACACTGGAGCCAGACAAAGTGAAAACCATCTTCCTCGTGGATGATTCGGCCACCATCCTGCTGAGCATCTCCAATATTCTCGGCAAAGCCGGCTTTGCTACCGACAAGGCCAGCAACGCGGAAGAAGCCTTGCGCAAACTCAAGACCGGCGCCAAGGCCGACCTGCTGCTGACCGACCTCAATATGCCGGGCATGAATGGCATCGAGCTGATCAAGGAAGTGCGCAAGCTGCCCAACTGCCGTTTTATCCCCATCCTGCTGCTCACCACCGAATCGCAGCAGACGAAAAAGATGGAAGCCAAGGCCGCTGGCGCCACCGGCTGGATCGTGAAGCCGGCCACGGCAGATGAACTACTCAAAACCATCGGCATGGTTCTTCGCTAAAGGAGTCACCATGTCGCTCGGCGACCTTATGAAGCGCTCCTTGCTGGTAGCCTTGCTAGTCACCAGCGGCTCGGCCATCGTCGTCTACCTCTTCCATGAAGACTTCCATAGGGCCTTCCTGCCCGGCCTGGGAATCGGCCATAGACT
>NZ_JBOFOO010000069.1:0-3589 GCF_051659485.1 Craterilacuibacter sp.
CTACCATGCCCTTCCCGCTTTTTTACGTCCGGACCCTTCGTGCAGGCTTCCTTTTCATTTTTCGCCACGCGGCGCTTCTTCCCGCTGTTCGGCACCCAGTTTCTTGGCGCCTTCAACGACAACCTGCTTAAAACCGCCATCGTGGTGCTGATCAGCTACCAGGGACTGTCTTTTGCCGGCATGCCGCCCGAACAGTTGGTCAACATCTGCGCGGCCGTCTTCATTCTGCCGTTTTTCCTGTTTTCAGCCACCGCCGGCAAACTGTCGGAAAAAATGGACAAGGCTGCGCTGGCTCGCGCCATCAAACTGGCCGAAGTCGCCATCATGCTGTTAGCCGGCACCGGCTTCGTGCTGTCGTCTGCCGGCCTGCTGCTGGCGGCTCTGTTCCTGATGGGCGTACATTCAGCCTTCTTCGGTCCGCTGAAATACTCGGTACTGCCGCAATACCTGAAAGAGAACGAACTGGTCGGCGGCAACGGCCTGATCGAGATGGGGACTTTTCTCGCCATCCTGATTGGCCAGATAGGCGGCAGCCTGCTGGCGCAAGGCGGCCCATGGGCGATTGTCGCGACCACTTTTGCCGTCGCCATTGCCGGTTTCGGCATCAGCCGTGCCATGCCGCCAGCGCCGCCGGCGGCACCCGACATCAAGCTATCGGCCAATATTGCCACCGACACCCTGTCGCTGATCGCCGAAGCGTGGCGACTGAAAGACGTACGCGCGGCGATTCTGGGCATTTCGTGGTTTTGGCTGATGGGGGCGACCTATACCACCCAGTTACCCACCTTCACCCGTTTACACCTGGGCGGTGATGCCAATGTCTACACCCTGATGCTGGCACTGTTTTCCATCGGAATCGCCGCAGGTTCCGTCGCCTGCGCCAAATTATCGCAAGGCCGACTGCAACTGGGTCTGGTACTGGTGGGGAGCATAGGCATGAGCCTATTTGGTGCCGATCTGGCGCTGTCGGCACTCAGCCACTACCAAGGCGGGCTGATCAGCCTGGGCGACTATCTGGCGAAACCGGGGCACTGGCGGGTCATCATCGCGATTTCCGGACTCGGCTTCTTCGGCGGCTTCTTTACCGTCCCGCTCTATACCTGGCTGCAAATAGCCAGCCCGGATGCCTTCCGCTCGCAGGCCATCGCGGCCAACAACATCATCAACGGCCTGTATATGGTGGCGGCGGCACTGGCTAGCGCCATCACCCTGATGCTGGTGGACAATATCGCCATATTGTTTCTGGGCGTGGCGGTACTTAATATCGTCGCGACTTTGCACCTGATCGCCAGCGCCCCGCGCATCTGGCGCGAGCGCAGCGCATGGCTCAGGCGTTTGCCGCACAAGGCATAGCATGCCGATCACGCCATCGCGGCAGAGCAGATGATTTGATTGCTTACCCTTAGCTGCACGCACAAACGCCAGCCCGCGAGGCTGGCGTTTTATTGCATGGCGGATATCGGATTATTACCGGCTTAGGCGCTCAGGCTATCACTGGCGCGGCGCACTTTTTTGGTGACACTGGCGAATTTGCTGACATAGCGCGGATCGGTCGCATAACCGCCCTTATGCAAGGCCTGGGCAAAGCCCTTGGCATTGTCGCCTTGGCCCAGCGCCTTGGCGTAACGCTGGTTATTGGTGAGCAAGGAAGCATAGTCCTCGAATGCGGCCTCAAAAGAAGGATAGGCGCGGAATGTTTCAATTTTCTTGACCTTGCGTCCATTCAGGTACTCGGTGGTACGAATTTTGACTGTATCGCCGGTCCATGAATCGTAAGCCTTGAGGCTGAACAGATTGTAGCTGTCGCGTCCATCGGCAAAGCGGATCGGCTTTTTACCCCAGCCGCTTTCAAGCCCGGCATGCGCCACGATAATCGCGGGATCGACGCCCAGCGCCTCGGCGGCCTCTTCGGCATGCGGCAACATATGGTAGGCAAATGCACCGATAGGATCGGAAGGAATAGAAGCGGGCTTGATCTGTGCAACGGGCGCACTGGTGGTGACATCGGCTTGCAGGCGGCCACTGCTGACTTCTGGAGTCTGTGGCGTAATGGCAGAATTACTACATGCAGCGAAGAATAGGACAACAAACGGGAACAGTAGAAAATGCTTGCGCAAACCGACTCCTGTCAAACCCAAACAACCGGGCGAATAAAAGGGAGCGCATACTACCTCGAAAACATTAAGTACCGCAAGTCATCAAAAAAAGACAAGCCTTTGATATTCATGGTTTTTATATCAAATAAACAAATAAAAACCACAGGGCGCATTCAAATGCCCGCGTCCATAGCCACCTATAGCAGCTGCAATCCGTGCGCCACACCCACCAGTTTTTCAACATAAGCCGGGTCGGTGGCATAGCCGCCAGCATGCAGTGCACGGGCAAAAGCCTCCGCGTCATCTCCTTGATTGCGGACATCTGCGTAGCGGTTCAGCCGCAGCAGTAAGGCGGCATAATCATCAAATGCCGCCCCGAACGACGGATAGGCCCGAAATACCTCCTGGCGCTTGAGCTTGCGCCCCTTGAGATACTCGGTTGTCCATATCTTGGTCGTATCCCCCTCCCAACTGCGCGTGGCCTTCAGGCTGAACAGATTATGACTGTCCGAGCCATCTGGCTGACGGATAGGACGTTGCCCCCAGCCGCTTTCCAGCGCGGCATGGGCAACAATCAGTTCGGGTGCTACGCCCAACTCCTCTGCTGCGGGCTTTGCATGCGGCAACATGCGCGCAACGAAAGCCGCCTGCAGCGTCGCGGTCTGCGCCGGCGGCTGACGGCTGGCGCAAGCCGATAATAAAAGAACACTACAAACCAGCCCTAAACCGGCCTTCATGATGACACCTCGGCAGCATGCCATGACGGTGACACTACGCGGCGGCGCCAGCCATGCAAGGCCAGCACAAGCGCCAGCGCCATGCCCAGTTCGAAAATTTCTTCCAGCGACAGGAATAAACGCTCTTGCAGCAAGCTAGGGGCACCAAACAATTTGCTCCAGTTGTCGAACACTTGGGCAAATGCACCGTAAGCGCCCGCCACAAACAGCCACCATGCCGCCTCGCGTCCCTGCCACAGCGCCCGCAGCCATGCCGGCGCTGCACGCAGCAACTTCCAGCCGGCCAGTGCTGTCGCGACCAGTACCAGCAAGGCCAGACTCTTGAGCAACAAGGGAATGGCCGGATTCAGGTAGTAGTCAAGATTGGTACCCTTGCCCCCCAGTATCGTGCTGCGCAAGCCGGCCTCGCGTACTGCCAGATGCACCAGCAGCAAGCACCATGGCCATTGCTGCCAACGCGCACCAGAACTACGCCACAGCAGCAGGCCAGCCCCCAACAGATAAAGCAAAGAAGACACCGCTTCAACCGGCCCGTTCTCCATTAGCAAGGCACGATGCTGTGCATCCGGCAGCCAGACAGACAAGAGGACAAACGCCAATAGCGACAGACTCAGGAGAATGACCCGCCCCGGAAATGACAAAAGCAAAATGACAACCTTCCCAAAAGCAAAAAACCGCCAGCGCTTGCACGCCGGCGGTGATGTAGTTGGTAAAAAACTCAGCTCAGTGATGGTTCGCGCATCAGCAGGGTCGACA
>NZ_JBOFOO010000070.1:0-2559 GCF_051659485.1 Craterilacuibacter sp.
ACCGAGCTGCTGGCCGGTGCCAGCTGGATAGACGAATATGGCGACCCGGACGATGCAAGCGAGCGCGCGGCGCTGGCGGCGTATTCGCCCTACCATCATGTACAGGCCGATGCTGACTATCCGCTGGCACTGTTTACCACCAGCGCCAAGGACGACCGCGTGCACCCGGGGCATGCGCGCAAGATGGTGGCGCGTCTGGCCGAGCTGGGGCATGACGCCTTGCTGCTGGAGACCGCCGGTGGCGGCCACAGCGGCAATGCCGCGCAGGCACAGACCGCCGAAGAACTGGCACGGGTGCTGGTTTATCTCTACCGCCAGTTGATGGACTGAAATCATGCTCAAATTAAAAAAACCGAATCAAAAACCACAGGCGGAAAAGCCCGGCCTGCATCCGCGCAACCGCCATCAGGGGCGCTACGATTTTACCGCGCTGCTGGCTGCCAGCCCCGAACTTGCGCCGTTTGTGAAAAGTAATCCGGCGGGCGAATCCACCATAGACTTTGCCGAGCCGCTGGCCGTGAAGGCGCTCAACCGCGCTCTGCTTGCCGCGCAGTACGGCATCGCGCACTGGGACATTCCAGATGGTTTTCTGTGTCCGCCGATACCGGGGCGTGCCGACTATATCCACACCGTGGCCGACCTGCTGGCGGGCGACTGCGGCGGCGAAATCCCGCGCGGTGCGGCGATACGGGGCCTGGATATCGGCGTCGGTGCCAACTGCATCTACCCGCTGCTGGGCCACGCCGAATACGGCTGGCGTTTTGTCGGTAGCGATATCGATGCGCAGGCGATCCGTTGTGCCGAAACCATTATCGCGGCCAATGCCTCGCTCGCCGGCGCCGTGAGTTGCCGCTTGCAGGCGGCCGACACAGCCATCTTTGACGGCATTATCCGTAGCGGCGAACGCTATGCTTTTTCGCTGTGCAATCCGCCATTTCACGCCTCGGCGGCCGAGGCGACGGCCGGCAGCCGGCGCAAGGTCGGCAATCTGTCGGGCAAGAAAAGCGGCAAGCCGCTATTGAATTTCGGCGGCCGCAGCCACGAACTATGGTGCGAAGGCGGCGAGGCGGCATTTGTCGGGCGCATGCTGGCTGAAAGCCGGCAGTTCGCTACGCAATGCGTGTGGTTTACCACACTGCTGTCCAAGTCGGAGAATCTGCCTGATCTGCGCTATGCGTTGAAGCAGGCTGGTGCCGTCGAAGTCCGGGTACTGGCCATGGGGCAGGGGCAAAAGCTGAGCCGGATCGTGGCGTGGAGCTTTATGGACGCGGAGGCGCGTACCCGGGCGCTGGCACCGGCCGCTTGAAGTTCGGGCCGACATGATATTTATATCGGGTGATGGCTTGAAGGCTGGGGGCTATATGTGTCACATTTGTGCAAAATAATAGACACACCCACGGAAGAGAGCCATGAAAAGTACACCGGATATTATCGTGTTTGCCCGTCACCCGGTTGCGGGCGACACGTTTGTTGCCGCCGCCGAGCGCCACATCGAAGGCGAATGCCGGCAGCGGGTAGATAATCATTATTCCGACCCCAGTGGCCAGTTTCACGCCGGCATCTGGTCTGGAGGCAAGGGCTCATGGCGGGTGAAATACAGCGAACACGAATTCTGCACCCTGCTGGAAGGCTTGGTTCGGGTCAGTGATGCCAAAGGGGGCGAGGTGATGCTGCAAGCCGGTGACCATTTTGTGATTCCGGCCGGTTTCGAGGGCGTGTGGCAAGTGCTGGAACCGGCCAAAAAAACCTATGCCGTTTTCGAGCAGGCAGCTGCCGCAGATTAGGTTTTTATTGATTTAATGACTGGCTGCGCCGGCGAAAAAGGCGAACAATCAGACAGGCATTGTTAAACACTGAAAGGATGCAGCATGTACCAGAATATCGTGATCGCACTGGATGGTAGCCATAATGCGGCGCTGGCCTTGCAGGAGGCCATCAAATTGGCGCAGGTCAGGCAGGGCCGGTTGATTCTGGTGCACGTGACCAGCTTGCGCGATATCAGTGTCGAAGGGGTCGGGATGCTGGGCAATCAGGACCTGCATGTGCTGGCACAGGAACGCGGCGCACAGATCATGGCCGAGGCCGAGGCCGAGGCGCGCCAGGCCGGCATCGAACACATAGCCCAGTTGTTGCTGGAAAGCTGGGATGGCCCCAAGGACATGGCCAAGGTGTTGTTGACTGCGGCGCGCGATAGTCATGCCGATCTGGTCGTAGTCGGCACCCACGGCCGTGGTGGCTTGATGACCCTGCTGATGGGCAGCTTCGCAGAAACCCTGCTACGCATGTCACCGCTGCCCTTGCTGATCGTGCGCAATGTGCATGACGACGATGAAAACAAGCTGTTTGCCAAGCGGCCGGTATTGTAAGGGAATGGGAAATAGGGAATAGGGGGTGGCTGGCGGGTTTGGTTTTTCGGGATCGGGGAGCCGGGAATCGGGACTCGCGGTGTTGACGTGCTTGGGTCGGTTCGCAACACTGAAATCCGAGTCCCGAGTCCCGAGTCCCGAGTCCCGAGTCCCGAGTCCCGAGTCCCGAGTCCCGAGTCCCGAGTCCCGAGTC
>NZ_JBOFOO010000071.1:0-6705 GCF_051659485.1 Craterilacuibacter sp.
GCGCTCTACCCCTCCGGCCTGAAGACCGGATTTTTGCCGCGCAAATTAATGAAGGATGGCCCATGCTTGACAACCTGACGACACGCTTAAGTGGCGTGATCAAGACGCTGCGCGGTAACGCGCGCCTCTCCGAATCCAACATCCAGGACGCGATGCGCGAAGTACGCATGGCGCTCTTGGAAGCCGACGTGGCCCTGCCCGTGGTCAAGTCCTTTATCGCCCAGGTCAAAGAGCGCGCGCTCGGCCAGGACGTGATGGGCAGCCTGACCCCGGGTCAGGCACTGGTTGGCGTGGTCAACGAAGAGTTGACCCGCTTGATGGGCGACAAAAACGACGCCCTCAACCTCGCCGCCCAGCCGCCGGCCGTGGTACTGATGGCCGGCCTGCAAGGGGCGGGTAAAACCACCACCGTCGGCAAGCTCGCCAAGCTGCTGAAAGAAACGCAGAAGAAAAAAGTACTGGTGGTCTCGGCCGACGTCTACCGTCCGGCCGCCATCGAACAACTGAAACTGCTGGCGGAACAGGCCGGCGTCGAGTGGTTCCCGTCGGAGGGTTCGCAAAAGCCGGTCGATATCGCGCTTGCCGCCATCGACCATGCCCGCCGCTATCACTTCGATGTGTTGATGGTCGACACCGCCGGCCGTCTGGCGATCGACGAAGCGATGATGGCCGAGATCAAGGCGCTGCACGCTGCGGTCAAACCGGTCGAGACCTTGTTCGTGGTCGACGCCATGCAGGGGCAGGATGCGGTCAATACCGCGCAGGCCTTCGGCGAAGCGCTGCCGCTGACCGGTGTGATACTGACCAAGATGGATGGCGACTCGCGCGGTGGCGCGGCGCTGTCGGTACGCCATGTCACCGGCAAGCCGATCAAGTTTATCGGTGTCGGCGAAAAGCTCACCGGCCTGGAGCCCTTCTACCCTGACCGTATTGCCAGCCGCATCCTGGGCATGGGTGATGTCCTCAGCCTGATCGAAGACGTGCAAAAAGGCATGGATCAGGACGAAGCGGCCAAGATCGCCAAGAAGCTCAAGTCGGGCAAGGGCTTCGATCTGGAAGACTTCCTCGGCCAGATGCAGCAGATGAAGAAGATGGGCGGCGTCACCAGCATGCTGGAAAAAATGCCGGGCCAGATGGGCCAGATGGCGAAAGGCATCAAGGGCGACGAGGCCGAAAAATCACTGCGCCGCATCGAAGGCATTATCTATTCGATGACCCCGCTGGAGCGGCGCAAGCCCGAGCTACTGAAAGCCAGCCGCAAACGCCGCATCGCCAGCGGCGCCGGCGTATCGGTACAGGAAGTCAACAAGCTGCTCAAGCAATTTGAAGAAATGCAGAAGATGATGAAGCAGTTCTCCAAGGGCGGCCTGTCCAAGATGATGCGCGGCATGAAGGGCATGTTGCCGGGCATGTAAGCCGGTAGCGCCCGCCAAAAAAACAAGCGGGCCCATAGAAGGCCCGTTGCAACCGCCAAAGGAAGAAACCGCATGCAGCCCGACGTCGTGGCATCAGACCGACGGCTCATCGCGACGCTGCAAGTGACCGCCGCACTCAAGCCGATGCGGCCGTTAGCTGATTTACCATGAAACGCCGGCCAAAGCGCCGGCACCCAGCCTGGAAATACTCGTCATGACCTTGAATGCACTGACCGCCCTTTCCCCACTCGATGGCCGTTACGCCAGCCAGATTGAGCCCTTGCGCAATCTGTTCTCCGAATACGGCCTGATGAAGTTCCGCATCAAGGTGGAACTGGAGTGGCTGAAAATGCTCGCCGCCGAGCCGGGTATCAGCGAAGTAAAGCCGTTTTCCACCGCGACCCTGCATGAAATCGATGATGTGATCGCCCACTTCAGCGTGGCCCACGCCGAAGAAGTGAAGGCCATCGAAGCGCGTACCAACCACGATGTCAAAGCAATCGAGTACTGGCTGAAAGAGCGCCTGTCCGGCAATCCGGAAATCATGGCCGCCAGCGAGTTCATCCACTTTGCCTGCACCAGCGAAGACATCAACAACCTCAGCCACGCGCTGATGCTCAAAACCGCACGCAACACCGTGATCCTGCCGGGGCTGAACGAAGTGATTGCCCGCCTGAGCACGCTGTCGCATGAACTGGCCGCCATGCCGATGATGTGCCGCACCCACGGCCAGCCGGCAACGCCATCCACCCTGGGCAAAGAACTGGCCAATGTGGTGTACCGCCTCAAGCGCCAGCACGAGCAACTGGTCAAGCAGGAGATTCTGGGCAAGATCAACGGCGCCGTCGGCAACTACAATGCCCATCTGGCCGCCTACCCCGACGTAGACTGGGAAAGCCTGTGCCGCCGCTTTGTATCCGGCCTTGGCATCACCTTCAACCCGTACACCATCCAGATCGAGCCGCATGACTATATGGCCGAGATGTATCAGAACCTGTCGCGCGTCAACACCATCCTGATCGACCTGAACCGCGACGTCTGGGGCTATATCTCGCTGGGTTACTTCAAGCAGAAGGTCAAGGCCGGCGAAGTGGGCAGCTCGACCATGCCGCACAAGGTCAACCCTATCGATTTCGAAAACTCGGAAGGCAACCTCGGTCTGGCCAATGCCGTCATGGGCCATCTGGCCGACAAGCTGCCACTGAGCCGCTGGCAGCGCGACCTGACCGACTCCACCGTGCTGCGCAATATGGGTGTCGGCATGGGTTACACCCTGCTGGGCTTCAAGTCCTGCCTCAAGGGCCTGAACAAGCTGGAAGTCAACCCGGCGGCACTGGCTGCCGATCTGGACGCGACATGGGAGCTGCTGGCCGAGCCTATCCAGACCGTGATGCGCCGCTATGCGATCGCCAACCCGTACGAGCAGCTGAAAGACCTGACCCGCGGCAAGGGCGGTGTCACCAAGGCTACGCTGGCGGCCTTTATCAACGGCCTGGAAATTCCGGACCACGAAAAGACCCGTTTGCTGGAATTGTCGCCGGCAAGCTATGTCGGCAAGGCCGAAGAACTGGCCCGCCGCATCTAAGCGGCAGCGATCCCTGTAAAACGCCACCTGATGCGAGGTGGCGTTTTTCTTGTGCCCTGCACTACCGGACATGAATGCAAAAAACCCGATGCATGGGCATCGGGTTTTTGTTTTGGTTGCGGGGGCAGGATTCGAACCTACGACCTTCGGGTTATGAGCCCGACGAGCTACCAGACTGCTCCACCCCGCGACAGAGGTGTTTTGGCACGAGGCCCCGGAGACTCATCCGGTTGAAACTGGTTGCGGGGGCAGGATTCGAACCTACGACCTTCGGGTTATGAGCCCGACGAGCTACCAGACTGCTCCACCCCGCGACTGAAATATTTTGGCACTAAGCCCCGGATACTCATCCGGTTGAAACTGGTTGCGGGAGCAGGATTCGAACCTACGACCTTCGGGTTATGAGCCCGACGAGCTACCAGACTGCTCCATCCCGCGACTGAACGACTTGCCTACCGGTAACACCGGTACTGCGAAAACTGGTTGCGGGGGCAGGATTCGAACCTACGACCTTCGGGTTATGAGCCCGACGAGCTACCAGACTGCTCCACCCCGCGACTGAGAAATGCATAATACTCATCAAGACCCCGGTTGTCAATTTAAATTAACAATTACCCGCCCTCAGCCCGGTATCCGCTTATATCGACCACGACACCCAGCCAAAGTACCAGCTAGCCAAAATAATCAGGCCGAACACGATGCGGTACCAGGCAAAAACATTGAAGGTATGGCCGGAAACAAAACGGATCAGCCAGCGCACCAGGATCAGGGCACTGATAAACGAAGACACCATACCGACGGCGAACACCGGAATATCGGCAGGGCTAAACAGATGCCAGTTCTTGTACACATCGTAAATGGTGGCGGCGAACATGGTCGGTACAGCGAGGAAAAACGAAAACTCGGTCGCCACCTTGCGGTCCAGCCCGAACAGCATACCGCCGATGATGGTCGCGCCCGAACGCGATGTCCCCGGTACCATGGCAAACACCTGCGCCACGCCGACTTTCAGCGCATCCAGCTTGCTCATCGCATCCACATCATGCACACGCGGCGGCACATCGACTTGACGGCGCTCGGCCCACAAAATAACGAAACCACCGGCCACCAGTGCCATCGCGACGCAAATCGGATTAAACAGATACTGCTTGATCGCCCCGATTGCCAGAAAACCGATCACGGCCGACGGCAGGAAGGCGATGATCAGATTGGAAACAAAGCGCAGCGATGCCGGCTCGCGCCCCAGCATGCCACAGGCAACATGGGTGAAACGCGCACGGTATTCCCATACCACTGCCAGAATGGCCCCCAGCTGGATCACCACCTCGAACACCTTGCCGGTACTGTTATTGAAGTCGATCAGGTCGCCAACGATGATCAGGTGGCCGGTACTGGACACCGGCAAAAATTCCGTCAGACCTTCGACGATACCAAGCAATAGCGCCTTGGCGAGGATGAGCCATTCCACGATGGATTCACTTTCAAATTCGAGAGGAGCAATAAACAAATATCCGGCCATGAGGCCGGATAGGGCAAAACCAAACCGCCTAGCCTTACTTCTTCTCGGCGCGAACCTTGGCAATCAGCTCGTTCACAACCTGTACGATGCGCTGCGGATCGGCAGGGGCAACGGCGTACTTGCCAGCAACCACCACCAGCGGTGTGCCTTCCACCTGATAGTCACGCGTCAGCTTGGCGGCGCGGTTGACACTGGCCTGCATCCCGAACGATTTGAAGGTATCCATAAACCGCTTGGCGTCTACCCCCGGCTGTTTGGCAACCCAGCCAGCCAGCACCGCCTCATCCCCCAGATTCACCCGCTGCTTCATCACGGCTTCAAACGCCGGACGATGCAGTTTTTCTTCGGTGCCGGTGGCTTTCATCGTGGCCTGCAGCTTGGCAAAACCTTCCATATTTTTGCCCCATACCACCTGCTCACTGCTCACAAGCACATCCGCCGGCTGGGTTTTCTTCCAGCTAGCCATGACAGGCTGGAGGTTGTAGCAATGGATGCAGCTATAAGAGAAAAATTCGACCACAGCAATCTTGCCTGCCGGGGTGGGCTGTGCCTTGGGCAACACCGTGTAATCCTTGCCCGCGACAATTGCAGCCTGCGCGAGGCCGCTCATCAACATCAGCCCCATTACCAGCCATTTTTTCATTACATTTTCCTTTTCGTTTTTCGGTCTTTAATCAGGGTTTCAACAAATCACTCGCCACACCACCCGCCTTGAGCTGGGCACGCACGCGCTCGGCATCCGTCTGACGGGCGAAGGGCCCGATACGGACGCGATGCAAAATACCCTTGTCGGTTTCTGCGGTATGAATGCTGGCTTCGACCCCCATCAGTGCCAGTTTGGCCTTGAGGTTGTCGGCTTCACCTTCGTTGGCAAAGGCACCAGCCTGCAGGCTATAGTTCTTGGCCGTCACCGTATGGCTAGGCGCGGCCTCGGGCACACCAGGCAAGGCATCGATCTTGCCCGGCAGAATTTTATAGAAGTCAAAGCGCTCGCCATTTTGACTGGTCGCAGCCCTGGGGGCTTCAGCAGGCAGTGACGCCGGTGGCGATACCGGGGGCGGCAACGATACCGCCGGTGCCGCCTCAGGCGGCATACTGGCCGTCGGCTTGACCTCTTGCAGACCGGAGCCGGGCTCCAGCAGCGTAACATCCGGCGTAGACGCGCTTGCCGTTTGCTGGCGCTCCACCTGTTTATCCATATTACTAAACGGGGTAGATGCGCGATTGAAGAACATCATCACGCCGACAACAACCCCGACACCGATAATCAGGCCGACCAACATCCCGGTCAGCAAGCCGCCCCCCTTTTTCTGACGGGGCGCAGCGGCCCTTGATGGACGGGCGCTACTTTTATAATCGCGATTGCTCATTAAAATCCAAAACCTGATAAAAAATCATAGACGGCATCACACCGCCCCATCCCCCAGTGCCCGCCGCATCTGCAAGGCCAGCAGCACATGCGCGCGCCCGATGCCGGGCACGGCATCGCGATCGGCCAGCGTGCGTGCCACCTTGAGAATACGATGGTAAGCACGCGCAGACAATGCCATACGGTTTACCACTGTTTCCAGAACGGCAAGTGCCGCCGTATCGGCCACACAAAAGATCCCGACCTCGGCCGCAGTCAGCGCGGCATTCATCTTGCCTTGGCGCGCCATTTGGCGCTCGCGGGCCAGTTGCACGCGGGCGGCGACCACGGCACTTCCCTCCCCGGCCGCGGCGCATTGCAAATCGGCAGCAGGCAACGGCGGCACTTCCAGCAATAAATCGATGCGGTCCAGCAGCGGGCCGGAGATTTTACCCCGATACCGGCTAATTTGCTCGGGTGTACAGCGACAAGCGCGCTGCGGATGACCAAGATAGCCGCACGGACAAGGATTCATGGCGGCAATCAGCTGAAAAGCAGCCGGAAAAGTCACTTGCCGTGCCGCACGCGAAATACGGACTTCGCCCGATTCCAGCGGTTCACGCAGGGATTCCAGTACCCTGCGGTCAAACTCGGGCAATTCATCCAGAAACAGCACGCCACGGTGCGCCAGACTGATCTCGCCAGGGTGCGGATCGGAGCCGCCACCGACCATGGCCACTGCAGATGCGGAGTGATGCGGCGCCCGAAACGGGCGCTGCCCCCAACTGTCGGCCACAAAACCGCTACTGCCCAATGATTGCAGCGCAGCGACTTCCAG
>NZ_JBOFOO010000072.1:0-30007 GCF_051659485.1 Craterilacuibacter sp.
GGGACTCGGATTTCAGTGTTGCGAACCGACCCAAGCACGTCAACACCGCGGCTCCCGATTCCCCGCTCCCCGATCCCGAAAAACCAAACCCGCCAGCCGCCCCCTATTCCCTATTCCCTATTCCCTATTCCCTATTCCCCATTCCCCATTCCCTCACTTGCGGCGCAATACCATGCGGAACTTGCCCTCGGGCGTGGTTTCCGAGGTTTCCAGCGGGTTACCGGTCTGGCGGCAGAAGGCCTCGAAATCATGCGGCGCGCCGGGATCGGTGGCGATCACTTCGAGCAGGGCACCGGACTCCATATCGGCCAGCCCCTTCTTGGCGCGCAGGATGGGCAGCGGGCAGTTGAGGCCGGAGAGGTCGAGCGATTTGGCTATCGGCATAAGGCGGTCTCTGGGACATTCACGGTACAATGAGGTCGCCATTTTACCCCTACCCATGCCATGTGTGTCATTGCTCTTGCTTACCAGACCCGTTTGCTCGGCCCTTTGGTGCTGATTGCCAACCGTGACGAAGCCTATGCCCGCGCCAGTACACCACTGGCGTGGTGGGACGATGCGCCCGATATTCTGGGCGGCCGCGACCTGGTGGCCGGCGGCAGCTGGCTGGCGCTGGACAAGCGCGGACGCTTTGCCGCCATCACCAATATACGCACCGGCCAGCCGCATCACGGCACACGCTCGCGTGGCGAACTGGTGCCGCGCTTTATCGGCGGCGACGATAGCGCCCTGGTTTTTGCCCGCACACTCGCACAGGAGCGGTCACAGTACGCCCCCTATAACCTGCTGTTTGGTGAAATGCGCGATCTCTACCACTACAACAGCCAGCACGACCGCTTGAGCCGGCTCACGCCGGGCATCCACACCCTGTCCAATGCCACGCTGGATACGCCGTGGCCCAAATGCCGGCGCCTGGCTGGAAACTTGCAGGCCTGCCAGCGGCCTCCGGATGCAATGACCGCATTTGCTTGGCTGGGGGACCGCAGCTTGCCGGATAGCCGCGAACTACCCAACACCGGTGTGGGTCTGGCACTGGAAAAAATGTTGGCACCGGTACTGATCACCGGCCGCGACTACGGCACGCGCAGCTCGACCCTGCTGGTCGCCCAGCCACGCGGCGATATCAGCCTGAGCGAACTGACACTCAACCCCGGCGGCAGCCATGGCGCAAAGCGCCATTACACGCTACGCCCCGACCCGAACTACAGGAAAACTGTCTGTGAAGAAAACCCTGCTTAGCCTGGCGCTGGCCACCCTGACGGCCACGGCCATCGCCGACTCCGGCAATGATGCCCACTTCAAACGCGCCACCGCCAACTCCGTCGATGATGATGCGCCATGGGTCGAACAGGCAGCGGTCCTGCCCGTCTATCCGCTGGCACCCGAATGGCTGGATTTCAGCGGCGGCAATCTGGAGCGCAACCGTCTGGCGCTGGATGGCAAATCCATCACCCTCGGGCAGGATGGCGTGGTGCGTTACAGCCTGCGGGTACTGACACCAGGCGGCGTCGCCAATATCAGCCGCGAAGGGCTGCGCTGCCAGACGCAGGATGTGCGCAGCTACGCCTTTGCCGATACGGTGGCCCAGCGCTGGATAGAATCGATGAAACCGCTATGGCGCCCGATCCGGCGCGAAGATACCGTCAGGCGGGCGCTAAAAGACCTGCTGTGCGATGGCGGCACTCCGCGCCGCTCGGCCGAAGCCACCATAGAGTACATCCGCAAGCATCCTTGATGCGCCAATAAAAATGCACATGTACTGAAATGCGCTTAGAATCCGGCCACCTAGTGACTGGATTTTCTATGCTGCCCCCACTCAGTGGCGCCCTGTTTGTCGTGCTCGCCGGTGCCTGTTATGGCGCCATCCCCATCTTTGCCCATCTGGCGCGCGCCTCCGGCGTCGATAGCGCCAGCATGGTCTTCCTGCGCTTTGCACTGTCGGCTTTGGTGCTGGTGGTGTGGATGAAGTGGAAAAATCTGGCGCTGCCGCGCGGCCGTACGCTGATTGCGCTGCTCGCGATGGGAGCCATCGGCTACACCGGCATGTCGCTGTGTTTCTTTGGCGCGCTCAAGACGGTGCCGGCCGGCACCGTCTCTTTACTGCTCTATCTTTATCCCGCGCTGGTACTGCTATTGTCGGCGCTATTGTTTGGCGAAACCCTAAGCCGCCAGCGTCTGGGCGCACTCTTGCTATCGTCGCTGGGCATGGTGGTGACTATAGGCGGGGCGCTGTCGGGCTCGCCAGCGGGCATTCTGTTGGGCATCGGTTCGGCGCTGTTTTACGCTGCCTATGTCATCACCGGCGGGCGTGTCGCCTACCGCGTGCATCCACTGGCCGCCACCACGGTGGTGATGGTGGCCGGCGCCGTCAGCAATGGCGTGCTGTTGCTGCTCAGCCAGCAATTACATCTGCCGGCATCTGCTAGCGGCTGGCTGGGGATTCTGCTGCTGGCGGGCGTGTCTACCGTTGTCGCAACTGCGCTTTTTCTGTCGGGCATGGCACGCGTAGGCGCCAGCCGGGCTTCCCTGCTGTCGACCAGCGAGCCGCTGTTTACCCTGCTGCTGGCCGCCGTGTTTCTGGGCGAGGCACTGACGCTCACCCAACTACTGGGAGGCACACTGATTATTGCCGGCGTATTGCTGGCGGCCAAAGAAAGGCAAAGCCGGAAAAAACCGGATGCGGGCTCTGCGGCCTTACAGCCGCAACAGGCGCAGCAGCAGCCAGATGATAAAGATGGAAAAAGCGAGATACAGCGAACCGCGCCAGACCGCGCGGGCTTTTAAGAGATAGGCGCGATTGCGGGTCAGTATGTAGCATACGATGGCCCAGCCCAGCACCAGAATCAGCCCGATCAGCCACAGGCGCAGCAGCCAGAACACGGTTTAGTCCGGCATCGGCAAGCGATGGAAACCGGAAGGGACATCGATGGCATCGGTAAAGCTGACAAATTCCCATGCACTCGGTGTCGCCAGCAACTTGCGCAGCAAGGCGTTATTCATGGCATGGCCGGACTTATGGCCGGAAAAGGCGGCGATCAGCGGATGGCCGACAATATACAGGTCGCCAATGGCATCGAGTATCTTGTGGCGCACGAACTCGTCCGGAAAGCGCAGCCCTTCCGGATTCAGCACATATTCGTCATCGATCACGATGGCGTTGTTCAGGTTGCCGCCCAGCCCCAAGCCCTGACTCTTCATATACTCGACTTCGTGCATAAAGCCGAAGGTGCGGGCACGCGAAATTTCGTCCACATAGGAGTGGCCGGAAAAATCGATCTTTACCCGCTGCGCGGCACGATTGAAAGCCGGATGATTGAACTCGATGGACAACTCGACGCTGAAGCCCTCATAGGGCTCCAGTTTCACCCACTTGTCGCCCTCGACCACTTCTATCGCCTGCTTGACGCGGATAAAGCGCTTGGGCTTGGCCTGATCGACAATACCCGCGCTTTGCAGCAGATAAAGAAAAGGGGCAGAGGAACCGTCCATGATGGGCATTTCCGCTGCCGTCACCTCGATCACGAGGTTGTCGATGCCGAAGCCGGCAAAAGCCGACATCAGGTGCTCTACCGTGCCGATACGCACGCCGGTGTCGGTCACCAGCGTCGAGGAGAGGCGCGTATCGTTCACAAGCGAGGGCTCGGCGCGGACATCGACCGCAGGATCAAGATCGGTGCGACGGAACACGATGCCGGTATCGGGCGGCGCCGGGCGCAGGGTCAGTTTCACCCGCTCACCCGAGTGCAGGCCGACACCGGTCGCACTGATCTCGTGCGCCAACGTTCTTTGCAGGATCATGTTTCGCCTTTATTGCTGATCTGGACGGGCGAAAGTCTAGCACAGCGACCGACGCTGGCCAGTTGATTAATCCGCCCTTTCCGATAGATACCCGCTATCAGTCTGCCTGTTTACGCAGGAAGGCCGGGATATCGTAGCTCTCGCTAACGCCCGGATTGGAGAAGTCGGCAGCCACCGGAGAGCGGCGGCGACCGCCACGCATAATGGCCGGCGCATCCAGTTCGTTGTAGTTCAGCTCGACAGTGCGGTCATCGGTACCGGTCTTGACGATCTTGATATACTCCGGCCGCTCTTCGCGCTGCGCCTTTTTCTGGCCCAGACCGGTGGCAATCAGGGTGACGCGAATAGCGTCTTCCGCCATGTCTTCGACTTCGGCGGTACCGAATTTCACCTGTGCGTCTTCATCGGCATACTGGCGCACGATGGCCATGATTTCGCGGTACTCGCTCATCTTCAGGCAACCGGGTGCGGTCGAGATATTGACCAGTACGCCACGCGCGCCATCCAGCGTGATGTTGTCGAGCAAGGGACTGGCGACAGCCTGTTCGGCGGCAATACGGGCGCGATCCAGACCGGAAGCGCTGGACGAACCCATCATCGCCAGACCCATTTCACCCATCACGGTGCGTACGTCGGCAAAGTCGACGTTAATCACGCCCGGGCAGGTAATCACTTCGGCAATACCGGCTACCGCGCCCTTGAGCACATCGTCTGCCGCACGGAAGGCTTCACGCATGGTGACATCGTCACCCAGCACTTCCATCAGCTTTTCGTTCGGGATCACGATCAGCGAGTCGACGTGTTTTTTCAGGTCTTCGATGCCCTGCTGCGCAACCTTGGTGCGCTTGCCTTCATGCTCGAACGGACGAGTCACCACCCCGACGGTGAGAATGCCCAGTTCCTTGGCGACTTCGGCCACCACCGGCGCTGCGCCGGTGCCGGTGCCACCGCCCATGCCGGCGGTAATAAACACCATATGCGCGCCCTTGAGCATCTCGACGATGCGTTCGCGGTCTTCCAGCGCGGCAGCACGGCCGACTTCGGGATTGGCGCCGGCGCCCAGACCCTTGGTCAGGCCCAGCCCCAGCTGCAGCTTTTGCGATGCCTGATTGCGCTTGAGCGTCTGGGCATCGGTGTTGGCGCAAATAAACTCGACGCCGACGACTTTGCTGCTGATCATATTGTCGATGGCATTACAGCCGCCACCACCCACGCCTATCACCTTGATGACGGCATCAGACGCAGAGTCCTGAATGACTTCAAAAACCATATTGCTCATTTTTCTCTCCTCGTACTAAAGATGAGCGTTTTAAACTCGTAGATCCGCCTCAGAAATTACCGGCGAACCAGGCTTTCATTTTGCCAAAAAACTGTCCTACGCCGGCGTTTTCCAGCTTGAGCGGGCTGCGCGACAGCGCCATCTGCTCCTTGCCGTATAGCAATAGACCGACACCGGTCGAGAAACGCGGGGTTTTCACCACTTCCGCCAGACCGCCTACATATTTGGGCACACCAATGCGCACCGGCATATGGAAAACTTCCTCCGCCAGCTCGACCATGCCCGGCATCAGGCTGGAGCCACCGGTCAGTACGATGCCGGACGACAACACGTCTTCGAAACCTGAGCGGCGCAGCTCCTGCTGCACCAACTGGAACAGCTCTTCCACCCGCGGCTCTATCACCTCGGCCAGCGTAGCGCGCGACATCTGGCGCGGCCCGCGCTCGCCCACACCGGGCACCTCTATCATCTGGGCAGGATCGGCTAGCGATACCAGACAGACGCCGTGATGGATCTTGATGTCCTCGGCTTCCTTGGTCGGCGTGCGTAGTGCCGTGGCGATATCGTTGGTCACCTGATCACCGGCAATCGGAATCACCGCCGTATGACGGATCGCGCCATTGGTGTAGACCGCGATATCGGATGTCCCGCCACCGATGTCGATCAGGCAGACACCCAGATCTTTCTCATCTTCCGATAATACCGCAATGGCCGAGGCCATCGGCTGCAACACCAGATCGGACACTTCCAGATCGCAGCGGCGCACGCATTTGGCTACGTTCTGTGCCGCCGACACCGCACCGGTCACGATATGTACCCGCGTCTCCAGCCGTACGCCGCTCATGCCCAACGGCTCGCGCACGCCTTCCTGACCGTCGATGCTGTATTCCTGCGTCAGAATATGCAGCACCTGATGGTCGGGCGGTATCGTCACCGCCCGCGCGGTCTCGATCACGCGATCGACATCCATCTGGGTGACTTCGCGGTCCTTGATCGCCACCATGCCGTGCGAGTTCACGCTCTTGATGTGGCTGCCGGCAATGCCGGTATACACCTGATTGATCTTGCAGTCGGCCATCAGCTCGGCCTCTTCCAGCGCGCGCTTTATCGCCTGCACGGTATATTCGATATTCACCACCATGCCGCGCTTCAGGCCTTTGGATGGCGTCTGCCCCATACCGATAATATTAAGCTGGCCGTCGTCCAGCACCTCGGCCACGATCGCTACAATCTTGGAGGTGCCGATATCGAGGCCGACCAGCATATTCTTGCTCTCTTTGGGTTTACTCACCTGTAAGCTCCGCAATACTGCTATGGCTGTTTATTTTGCCGCAGGAGCCTTGTAATCAGGCATCTTTACGGCATATCCGTTAGGGTAACGCAAATCGACGCTATCCACCCTATATGGCAGGGTGGACATTGTTGTATTCCAGTTTTTGGCAAAGCGCTGTATGCGTTCATCCACATTTCCGCGTCCCAGCTCCAGCAAAACACCGTTATCGAGCTCGACACGCCAGGCACGGCGTTCATTCATCCACAAACGCGCAGGCTTCAGCCCGCTAGGCCGCAATAAAGAGCGAAAGCGCGCCAGCGCCTGTGCCATCTCGCCCTCCGTCCCCTGCGGCCCGAACAGCACCGGCAGGCTCTGGTCGCTGGCGGCATCAAACCACTGGCCATCGGTACCGACCAGACCATTCTCGCCCCAGCGCGCCAGCGCCTGATGCTCGATCACGGTAATATCCAGCTGGTCCGGCCAGCGCCGCCGCACCTGTGACTCGCGCACCCAGGGCAGTTTGCCGAACGCGGCGCGGGTCTGGTTGATGTCCAGCGTAAAAAACGTGCCGGACAACTCGTGCTCGGCGATATACCGCAGTTGTACCGGCGTTACACGCTGCATCTGGCCCTGAATATTGATCTTCCGCACCGGAAACAGCGGTGAATGCACCAGATAAAAACCGCCGGCAAACAGCAGCATCAATACCGAAATCCACAACAATACATTCGCCAGGGCGCCAAGTGCCCTGTGGTTATCCCACATGGGCCGCCGCCAGGATTTGCACGCACAATTCCTCGTACGACAAACCCTGAACACGCGCCGCCATCGGCACCAGACTATGACTGGTCATGCCCGGTGCGGTATTCACTTCCAGCAGGTAAATACCACCGGCCTCATCCATCAGGAAATCCACCCGGCCCCAGCCTCGCCCGCCCAAGACCCGGAACGCAGTCAGGCACAAGGCGCGTGCCTCAGCCTCGGTCGCCTCATCCAGGCCGGACGGACAGCGATAGACGGTGTCGTCGCGAAAATACTTGGCCTGATAATCGTAAAACTCGGTCGCCGGCTCGATCTTGATGGTCGGATAGGCCTCGCCGTCGATAATGGCGCAGGTAAATTCGCCACCGCCGATGAACTGCTCGGCCAGCACCAGCGGATCAAACTTCTTGGCCTCGTAATACGCGGCTTCCAGTTCACCAGCCTGTTTGACCTTGATCACACCGATGCTGGAACCCTCGGTCGCCGGCTTGACGAACAAGGGCAGGCCCAGCCTTGCTTCGACTGCAGCAAAATCAGTGCCATCATTCAACATTTCAAACGCCGGAATCGGCAGACCGGCGCCCTGCCACAATAGCTTGGTGCGCCACTTGTCCATGCCGATGGCCGAAGCCATCACGCCACAACCGGTATACGGCAGATGCAGGGTTTCCAGCGCGCCCTGCAAGGTGCCATCCTCTCCGAACGGGCCGTGCAAGGCGATAAATACCCGGGCAAAACCTTCGTCCCTAAGCGCCGACAAGGGCTTGTCTGCCGGATCGAAGGCATGGGCATCCACACCACGCGACTTCAAGGCGCTCAGCACGCCGCTGCCGCTCATCAGCGAGACTTCACGCTCGGAGGATTTGCCGCCCATCATCACTGCTACTTTGCCAAACTGCTGCATGTCTTTACATCCTGAATGCTGTTTTTTAACTGCCCCGCCAGGGACAGGCCGTCATTATGCGTGGCTGGCAAGCAGCTTGCCCGGCACCGCCCCTATCGAGCCCGCGCCCATGGTGATCACGACATCACCATCGCGGGCAAAAGCGGCGATCGTCGCCGGCATGTCGGCAATATCGGCGACAAACAGCGGTTCGACCTTGCCGGCGACACGTACGGCGCGCGCCAGGGCACGGCCATCCGCCGCAACGATGGGCGCTTCACCGGCGGCGTAGACCTCCGCCAGCAATAACGCATCCACACCGGACAACACACGGGCAAAGTCTTCGAACAAATCACGGGTACGCGTATAACGGTGTGGCTGAAAAGCCAGCACCAGACGCTGCGTCGGATACGCTCCGCGTACGGCCGCCAGGGTGGCTGCCATTTCCACCGGATGATGGCCATAGTCATCGACCAGGGTATAACGGCCGCCATCTTGTGCCGGCAATTCGCCATAACGCTGAAAGCGGCGCCCCACACCGGCAAAACCGGCCAGCCCCTGCTGGATCGCGGCAACGCTCGCGCCGCATTCTAGCGCGATCGCGATCGCGGCCAAAGCGTTGAGCACATTATGATGGCCCGGTGTATTCAGTTCGACTGCAAAGCGTAAATCTTCACCATTTTTCACCACCACATCGAAGTGCATGCACGGCCCCACGGCACGCACATTGAGCGCACGCACCTGGGCATCTTCGCTATCGATACCATAGGTGGTCACCGGCCGCGGAATACGCGGCAGGATCTCGCGCACATTGGCATCATCTATGCACAGCACGGCACGACCATAGAAAGGCAGGCGCGACAGGAAGTCGACAAAAGCCTGCTTCAGCTTGTCGAAGCTGTGCTCGTAGGTGTCCATATGGTCGGCGTCGATATTGGTGACGACCGCCATTTCGGGCGACAGGTACAGGAAGGATGCATCGGACTCGTCGGCTTCGGCCACCAGATACTCACCCGACCCCAGACGCGCATTGGTGCCGGCAGCCGTCAGCTTGCCCCCGATCACGAAGGTCGGATCCAAGCCGGCCGCGCCCAGAATGGAGGCGGTCAGACTGGTGGTCGTGGTCTTGCCATGAGTGCCGGCAATGGCGATACCCTGCTTGAAACGCATCAGTTCGGCCAGCATCAGTGCGCGCGCAATCACCGGAATACGGCAGGCCTTGGCCGCCAGCACTTCCGGGTTATCGGCCTTGACCGCAGTTGAAGTGACCACCACATCGGCACCGGCCATATTGGCCTCGTCATGGCCGAAATAAATACGGGCGCCCTGGGCCGCCAGACGCTGGGTCGCACTATTTTCGGCCATATCGGAACCGGACACGGTATAGCCCAGATTAAGCAAGACCTCGGCGATGCCGCACATGCCGACGCCGCCGATACCCACAAAATGTATATGTTTGACCCTGTGTTTCATCTTCTATTTCTCAGTCTATGGCATTAGATCCGGCCGCAAAGCAGCCATGACAGCGTGTCGCCGCCTTCAGTCTTCGCGCGTCAGCGCCTCGCACACATCGGCAACCTTGAGCGCGGCATCCGGCATCGCCAGACGCCGTGCAGCGACGGCCATCTGTAGACAATCGCTGCGATTCAGCGATTGTAACAAATCGGCCAAGGCGGCGGCATCCAGCTTGCCTTGCGGCAAGAGCTGCGCCGCACCCGCATCCGCCAGAAACCTGGCATTGCCGGTCTGGTGGTCATCCACCGCATGCGGATAAGGCACCAGCAGGCTGGCAGCGCCGATGGCCGCCAGTTCGGCGATGGTCAGGGCGCCGGCGCGGCACAGTACCAGATCGGCGGCGGCGTATTCGCCAGCCATATCATCGATAAAAGCACGGCAATCGGCCGCCACACCGGCTTGGGCGTAATTCTCGCGCAAGGCCTCTATCTGCTTGGCCCCTGCCTGATGCACCACCTGCGGGCGCGCGTTCGCCGGCAACAGCGCGAGGGCGGCCGGCACCGTGTCGTTGAAAATCTTGGCGCCCAGCGAGCCGCCCACCACCAGCAGGCGCAAGGGCCCGCTACGGCCGGCAAAACGGCTGGCTGGCTCAGCCTGGGCCACGATTTCGCTACGCACCGGATTGCCGACCAGCCCGTCCTTGCCGGCAAATGCAGCCGGAAAAGCATACAGCGTGCGGCTGGCGATCTTTGCCAGCAACCGGTTAGTCAGGCCGGCGACCGAATTTTGCTCATGAATCACCAGCGGCTTCAGGCACAGGCGCGCCATCACCCCGCCGGGAAAGCCGGTATAACCGCCAAAGCCGATGGCGAGATCGGGACGGTGACGGAAAATCACGCTGCTGGCGCCGGCAAAGGCCGAGGCCAGCATCAAGGGCAGACTCAGCCAGCGTTTGAGGCCGTTGCCGCGCATGCCGCGCATGCGTATCGTCTCGATGGCAAAGCCGTGCTGCGGCACCAGCCGCGTTTCCATCCCGCCTTCGGCGCCCAGCCAGATCACCTTCCAGCCCCGTGCCTGCAGTTCACGCGCAACAGCCAGCCCCGGGAAGATATGCCCCCCGGTGCCGCCTGCCATGACCATGACTGTTCTTGATGCCATTCATTCCACCTTAAAACTGTGATCAGGGGCGCGGAAACAGGGCTCGCCACCCTACGCCCGGATCCCGCCACTAAGCCTTATACCCCCGCTTAATGCGGCGGTTCTCGTAATCCACGCGCAACAGCACGGCAAGCGCAACCATATTCATCAGCATGGCCGAGCCGCCGAACGACATCAGCGGCAGGGTCAGCCCCTTGGTCGGCAGCAGGCCCATATTGACGCCGATATTGAAAAAACTCTGTATTCCTATCCAGACCCCGATGCCTTGCGCCACCAGCGACGGGTAGTAGCGCTCCTGCTTCTTGGCATCCATCGCGATGCGAAAAGCACGCAGCACAATCCAGGCATAGAGGCCGATCACCACGCAGATGCCGACAAAGCCGAACTCCTCGGCGATCACCGCCATGATGAAGTCGGTATGCGCTTCTGGCAGGTAGAACAGTTTTTCGACACTGGCCCCCAGCCCTACACCAAACCACTCGCCACGACCGAAGGCAATCAGGCTGTGGCTAAGCTGGTAACCCTTGCCGTAGGGGTCGTCCCATGGATCCATGAAGCCGGTCACCCGTTTCAGCCGGTAGGGCGACATCACGATCATGCCGACCACCGCCAGCACGGCGGCGACGGCCATACCGGCAAAAATCCGGATATTGATGCCCGCCAGAAACAGGATGGCCATCGAAATCACCATCACCACCATCAGCGCACCAAAGTCCGGCTCCAGCAACAAGAGGTTGCCGACGAGACACATGGCACCGAACACGGGTAAAAACCCTTGGGTAAAGCTGTGCAGCTTGGGCGCTTTACGCACCGTGTAGTCGGCCACGTAAATCACCGCCGCCAGCTTCATCACTTCCGAAGGTTGCAAATTCACGACAAACAGGTTGATCCAGCGGCGCGAACCGTTTACGACCTTGCCGATACCGGGAATCAGCACCAGAGCCAAGAGCAGCAATGCCAGCAGGAAAAACTTGGACGCATGCTTCTGCCACAATGCGGTCGGGATCTGGAAGGCAATAAAACCCGCGCCCAGCGCCACCACCATAAACACCGTATGGCGCAGCAGATAGAAGGTCTGGCTCTGGGTCGCCTTATCCACTTCGGCATACGCAATCGAGGCCGAATACACCATGACCAGACTAATGGACAGCAACAGGGCAATCGCCCACATCAGCCCCTCATCCAGCATCGTCAGCGGTACATCACGCTCGCGGCTAGCGGCGATCATGCCGCCGGCTCCGCCTGAAGTGCCGCGACGGTGTCGATAAACACCTGTGCCCTGTGTGCGTAATTTTTAAACATGTCCAGGCTGGCACAGGCGGGCGACAACAACACCGCGTCCCCTACCCGGGCAAGCTCTGCCGCCTTTTGCGTTGCCTGTTCCAGCGTGGCGCAGTCATACAAAGGCACACCGCAGGCCCCCAGCACGGCGCGCAGGGCCGGTGCATCGCGCCCTATCAGCAGCACGGCACGGCAGATGCGCGTGACGGCCGGCGCCAAGGGGGAAAAATCCTGACCCTTGCCATCGCCACCTGCGATCAGCACAACCGGCTGTGTCATGCCATTGAGTGCGGCCTCGGTAGCCCCGACATTGGTGCCCTTGGAGTCGTCGATAAACACGACCCCACCGAATTCGTTGATTTTTTCGACCCGGTGCGCCAAGCCCCTGAAGGTCGCAAGCCCGGCCAGCAAGGACGCACGATTCAGGCCGACCGCTTCGCACAAGGCCAGTGCGGCCAGCGCATTGGCCGCATTATGCAGCCCGGTCAGCTGCATGCCGGCAAAATCCAGCACCGCCTCACCGTCTATGCCCAGCCAGTAAGCATCCCCGCGCGCCAGCAAGGCATAGCCGGCCGTCGCCTCTTGCAGCGAAAACCAGCGCAGCGCCCTGCCCTCGCGCCGCATGGCGCGGCAGAACACATCATCGCGATTCAGCACCTGTACGCCGCAGCCGCTAAAGATCGCGCTTTTGCTATGCGCATAATCGAGCAGGTCGTGGTAGCGGTCGAGGTGATCTTCGGAAATATTCAGCACCGTCGCCGCATCGGCGGCGAGGCTGGAGGTGGTCTCCAGCTGGAAGCTGGAAAGCTCGACCACCCAGATATCGGGTACACGGCCCTGTAAGCCGGTCAGCGCATCCAGTACCGGCAAGCCGATATTACCGGCCACCACCGTGTCCAAGCCCGCCGCCACGCATAAATGCCCGACCAGGCTGGTGACCGTCGTCTTGCCATTGGAGCCGGTAATCGCGATGACCTTGGCGCCGCTACCCTTGATGGCACGCGCCCATAGTTCGACATCACCGACCACCTCGCCGCCGCGTGAACGATAGCCGGCAATCGCCGGATGGCGGCTGCTGACTCCGGGGCTCATCACCACCAGATCGGCATCGGCAAAGGTCGCATCCGAAAACTCGCCCAGGCGCACGCCGGCGTGCGGCAGTGCTGCCTGCAATGCGCCCAGCTGCGGCGGCGCAGCGCGGCTATCGGCCACGGTAATGCGCGCACCTTGCGCGCCACAATAACGCGCGGCAGACAGGCCCGAATCCCCCAGACCGACAACAACAATATGGCGCTCGCGGAACATGGTCTTATCTCAGTTTCAGGGTCGTAAGGCCGGCCAGCACCAGCATCATGGTGATGATCCAGAAGCGCACCACCACCTGCGTCTCTTTCCAGCCCTTGAGTTCATAGTGGTGATGCAAAGGCGCCATGCGGAATACCCGCTTGCCGGTCAGCTTGAACGAGCCCACCTGTATCATCACCGACAGCGCCTCGACCACAAACAGGCCGCCCATAATGAACAGCACCACTTCCTGGCGCACAATCACCGCCACCGTACCCAAGGCCGCGCCCAGCGCCAGCGCGCCTACGTCACCCATAAACACCTGCGCCGGATAGGCGTTAAACCACAAGAAACCCAGACAGGCGCCGCAAATGGCCGCGCAAAACACCACCACCTCGTGCGCACCCGGCACGAAGGGCATGCCCAGATACTTGGCAAATACTGCGTGGCCGGCCACATAGCCGAATACCGCCAGACCGCCGGCCACCAGCACGATGGGCATCGCCGCCAGACCGTCGAGGCCATCGGTCAGGTTGACGGCATTGCTGGTACCGACAATCACCAGATAGGTCAGCACGCAAAAGCCGACCGCGCCCAGGGGGTAAGCCACCTGTTTGAAGAAGGGCATGATGAAGGTGACGGTGGCCGGCAGCTGCGCGGTCGTCAGCAAGAAGATACCGGCACCGATGGCAATACTGGACTGCCAGGCCATCTTGAAGCGGGCCGACACCCCTTTCGGGTCCTTGTACACCACCTTGCGCCAGTCGTCGTAAAAACCCAGCGCACCGGTACCGAACATGACGCCCAGCAATAGCCACACATATTTATTGGAGAGGTCGGCCCACAACAGGGTCGTCACGCCGATGGACATCAGGATCAGCGTGCCGCCCATGGTCGGGGTGCCGGTCTTGATCAGATGGGTCTGCGGGCCGTCGGAGCGGACCGCCTGCCCGACCTTGAGCGCGGTGAGCTTGCGTATCACCCATGGCCCGAGCAAGAGCGAAATGCCGAGCGAAGTAAGTGCAGCCATCACCGCACGCAGGGTGACATAGTTGAATACATTAAAGGCGCGGATATATTCCCCGAACCAGTCAGCTAGCCATAACAGCACGTGAATCCCTTTTCAATCTCGATTATTTTGCCGCCAGCGCCGCGACGATGCGCTCCATGCGCATAAATCGCGAACCCTTGACCAGCACGGTGGCGTCTTGTGTCAGCGCCTCTTGCAGATGCGCGATCAGCGCCTCTATATCGTCAAACGCCAGCGCGCCCTCGCCAAACGAGGCCGCCGCATGGCGCGACAACTCGCCCAGCGTCAGCAAAGACTCGATGCCGGCGGCCGCTGCTGCGGCACCGACCTCGGCATGCATGGCCGGCGCTTCGGCGCCCAGTTCGCCGATGTCGCCCATCACGAAGATGCGCGGCGCAGGATAGCCGGCAAGCACGCGGATGCCGGCCTGCATCGAATCGGGATTGGCGTTGTAGCTGTCGTCGATCAGGCGCGCACCACCCACGGCACGCCCCAGCTGCAAACGCCCCTTGACCCCGCCAAAGGCCGTAAGGCCCGCTGCGATGCTCGCCAGCGGCACATCCAGACTCAGCGCCACGGCCGCTGCCGCCAGCGCATTACGCACATTGTGCTCACCGGCAGCCGGCAACTCGACAGCCACCTCGCCCGCCGGGCTTAGCAGGACGAAGCGGCTGGACTCGGCGCCCAGCACCACATCGCGCGCGGCGACATCGGCGCCGTTCAGGCCGAAAGACAGCACACGGTGCGCGCCGGCCGCCTGACGAAATAGCGGGCTATTGTCGTCATCGGCATTGATAATGGCTACGCCGTGGCCGGTCAGCCCCTCGAAGATCTCGGCCTTGGCACAGGCAACATCCCGCGTTGAACCAAAATGGCCGATATGGGCGCGCATGGCGTTATTGACCAGCGCCACCTCCGGCCTCGCCAGACGTGTCAGATAGGACAGCTCGCCGGCGTGGTTCATCCCCATCTCGATCACCGCGTAACGGTGCGCGGCGTTGAGCGAGAGCAGGGTCAGCGGCAGGCCGATATCGTTATTGAAGTTGCCGGCGGTCGCATGCACCGCCGCGTCGCCGGCATGGGCGCGCAAGATCGCCGCGACCATTTCCTTGACCGTGGTCTTGCCATTGGAGCCGGTGATGCCGATGCGGCGCACATCCAGGCGCGCACACCAGCCCGCAGCCAGCTGCCCCAGCCCCAGGCGGGTATCGGCCACATGGATCAGTGACGCGCCCGCCAGCTCGAAACCCTCGCGTACCAATGCGCTGGCGCCACGCGCCACCACCTCGGCAACAAAATCATGGGCATCGAAGCGTTCGCCGGCGAGCGCGACAAACAGATCGCCCTCCCCCGCCACGCGGCTATCCGTCACCACCCGCTTAAAGCGCCGGTCAAGACCGGAAAAACGCCCTCCCGCCAGTTCTGCCGCTTCAGACAGCATCAACATGGACATTCCCCCAGTCGGTCAGCGCATCTTCGGCGACGCGGAAGTCGGAGAAGGCGTGCTTGATACCCATTACATCCTGATATTCCTCATGCCCCTTACCGGCAATCAGGACGATATCCCCGGCGCGCGCCTGAGCCACTGCCCAGTGGATCGCCCGCTCGCGGTCGCTTTCCACATGGCCGGGCGCCGTCATGCCGGCAACGATATCGGCGATGATGGCTTGCGCATCTTCGGTGCGCGGATTGTCGCTGGTCACTACCGCCACATCGGCAATGCGCTCGGCAATAGCCCCCATCATCGGGCGCTTGCCGCTGTCTCTATCGCCACCGCAGCCGAATACCACATACAGGCGCGAGCCTTGCGGCCGGATCTCGGCCAGCGTACTGGCGGCCTTGTCCAGCGCATCCGGGGTATGGGCATAATCAACGACAATCAGCGGCTCATGTTCGCTACCCACGCGCTGCATACGCCCGCGAGCCGGCTTGATGCGGCCCAGCACAGCACAGGCATCCGCCAGGCTCACGCCTTCGGCACACAGGGTCGCAAGGCAGGCCAGCATATTGGACGCGTTAAAACGCCCCAATAGCGGCGAGCGGATATCGCCCTCGCCCCAAGGCGTACTCACGCGCAGCTGCAAGCCATCCAGATTGGCCGCCAGCGAAACGGGGCGCACATCGCCCTGCTCCAGACCGTAAGTAATCACCCGGGTATGCGCGCTATCTATATCGGCGGCGAGGATGCGTCCGAAATCGTCATCGGCATTGATCACGGCATGCTTGAGGCCCGGCCAATGAAACAGCCGCGCCTTGGAGGCGCCATAGGCCGCCATCGAGCCGTGATAGTCGAGGTGATCGCGGGTGAGATTGGTGAAGACAGAGGTGGAAAATTCGACGCCATTGACGCGAAACTGATCGAGCCCATGGCTGGAGACTTCCATCGTCACGACCTTGGCGCCCTGACGCTGATACTCGGCCAGGCGTTGCTGCACCGTAACCGGATCGGGCGTGGTATGGGTGGTTTCGGTCAACTCGCCATAAAAGCCGTTACCTACCGTCCCGATCAGGGCGGCCTTCTGCCCCAGCAGGCTGTAAGCCTGCGCCAGCCAGTGCGAAATAGAGGTCTTGCCATTGGTGCCGGTAATCCCGATCACGCTCATGCTGCGGCTGGGCAAACCATAGGCGTAAGCGGCCACCATGCCGGCACGCTCGCGCAGGGCAGGCACCGCCAGATTGGGCACCGCCCATTCGGTACGCCAGACAAAACCGTCCGCCGGATCCCACAACACGGCCGCAGCGCCGCGCTCAAGCGCAGCCGCGATATAGTCGCGCCCGTCGGCGTATTCGCCGCGACAGGCCAGAAAGACATCCCCCGGCCCCACACGACGGCTGTCGGTTTCGACCCGGGTCAAAGAAATGCCGGATTCGGCAAGTGTTGCCGGACTCCAGTCCGGCAATGGTGTCAGCAAGCTATTCATGTTTCTTCTCGTATTTCAGGGATCTGGCCCACCGGAATCAGCGTGTTATTGGCCGGCGCATCGGGCTCGACTCCCAAGACCCGCAAACCCCCGCCCATAATGGCGGAAAAAGCAGGACCGGCCACGGTGCCGCCGTAGTAACTGCCGCCCTTGGGTTCGTCCACCATCACCGCCACGATCAGGCGTGGCCGTGTTGCCGGCGCGAAGCCGACGAACATGCCGATATGCTTGTCGGCCGCGTAACGGCCATCGACCAGCTTGCGTGCCGTGCCCGATTTCCCGCCGACATTAAAGCCCAGCACCTGGGCACGCACACCGGTACCGCCCACCTGCGTCACCGTGGTCATCATCTCGCGCATCTGCTGCGCGGTACGCGCACTGACGACAGGAATACCCGGTGGCGGCGCCGGCAAACGCGAAAACGACACCGGCAACAGATTGCCGTCGGCGGTAAACACCGTATAGGCGCGCGCCAGCTGCAACAGGCTGACCGACACGCCATAACCGAAAGACATGGTGGCCTGCTCGATAGGACGCCAGTTTTTCCAGGCCCGCAAACGTCCGGAGACTTCACCGGGGAAACCGGCATGCGGATTGCGGCCAAAACCGGCTTCATCGTAAAAGCGCCACATTTCTTCCGGCGTGAACATCAGCGCCATCTTCGAGGCACCGACGTTGCTCGACTTCTTGATCACCTCGGTCACCGTCATCAGCGGTTTGGCGTGGCTGTCGCGCACCGTCGCCGGACCGATCCGGTAAGTATTGGTATCCATCACCGTCGTCGGCTTGACCTTGCCGTTTTCCAGCGCCATCGCCACCGGAAACGGTTTCATGGTCGAGCCCGGCTCGAACATGTCGATGACGGCGCGATTGCGGCGCATTTCGGGATCGAGACGCATGCGGTTGTTCGGGTTGAACGACGGGTAATTGGCCATTGCCAGAATCTCGCCGGTCTTGCCATCGAGTACCACCACGGCACCGGCCTTGGCCTTATTCAACTCGACCGCACCCTTCAACTCGCGGTACGCGAGGTACTGGATACGGCGGTCTATCGACAAGGTCATGGTCTGCCCATCCTTGGGATGCTCGACCGCAGCCAGATCATCGACGATATAGCCGCGACGATCCCTCAGTACCACCCGGTGCCCGCTCTTGCCCGACAGCATGGTATTGCGCGCCAGCTCCAGTCCTTCCTGACCCCGGCCATCCACCCCGGTAAAGCCGACCACATGCGACAGCATTTCACCGGCAGGGTAATAACGGCGGAATTCCTGCTGTTTGGCGACGCCGGGAATCCCCAGCTCCATCACCGTACTGGCAAGCTCCGGACTAATCTGGCGTTTCAGATAGACAAATTCACGCTTCTTGTCGGCCAGGCGCGCGCGGATATCGGCCGGCTGCATTTCCAGCAAACGCGCGAGCGAAGCAAGCTGGGTCTCGCTCAGTGCCGGCATCCCGGCAGGGCTGGCCCAGATGGTCTGCACCGGCGTACTGATTGCCAGAGGCTCGCCATTGCGGTCGGCAATCACCCCGCGCGTGGCTTCCAGCGTCAGTGCACGCCTGAAACGTGCATCACCCTGATTTTGCAAAAAGTCCTGCTGTGCAATCTGTAAATAAAGGGCACGCCCCAGCAAGACCATAAACAGGAAGCCCAAACCACCCAATACCAGCGACACCCGCCCCGGCGCGATACGCATCGCCGGCTTGGGCACCGAGCGCGCATGCAGGGCATAAGCTCTAGGGGCCACTATGGATTCCCCTTGCCTAGTACAACCTGAACCTCACGCGGCTCGGGGGCATGCATACTCAGGCGTTCGGCCGCGACTTTCTCGATCAGGGCCTGCGCCCCCCAGGTACTTTGTTCCAGCAATAGCTGGCCATACTCGACGCCATGCATCTTGGTCTGCTTCTGTTCTTTTTCCAGCTCGCTATACAGCTTGCGGGCCATATGCTGCGAGCTCACCACCGACATCGCACACAACACCAGCACCAGCAGCAAGATGGCATTCAATCGGTTCACTCACTACGCTCCGGCCAGACGGTCGCCGTACGCAAGCCGGTGCGCATGATGGCACTACGCGAGCGCGGATTTTCGGCAATTTCTTCGCTAGTCGCACGTACCGGCTTACCGATGATTTTCAGCGGCGCCTCGCCGATATCGACGGCCCGCACCGCCACCCAGGCCGGGAATTTGTCGGCGGTGGCGGCATCGCGCATAAACAGTTTGACGATACGGTCTTCCAGCGAATGGAAACTGATGACCGCCAGACGACCGCCCTCGGCCAGCACCCGGCCGGCCTGTGGCAGTACCCGGTTCAGCTCTTCCAGTTCGCCATTGATATGGATGCGGATGGCCTGGAAAGTCCGCGTCGCGGGGTCTTGGCCCGGTTCGCGAGTATGGACGTTTTTCGCGACGAGCAAGGCGAGCTCACGCGTAGTCGTGAGGGGGAACTCGTCCCGTTGCGCAACAATGGCTGTTGCGATCTTGCGAGCAAACCGCTCTTCACCATAAGTCTTGATGACCTCTCTGATTTCGGTTTCATCGGCACTGGCCAGCCACTGGGCAGCAGTCAGGCCACGGCTGGTATCCATGCGCATATCCAGCGGCGCATCGAAGCGGAAGCTGAAGCCGCGACGGCCATCATCGATCTGGGGTGAACTCACCCCCAGATCCATCAATACGCCATCGACGGCAGCAACGTCCAGACGGGCCAACTCGCGCTCCAGCGTATCGAATCCTTCGTGCACGATGGTAAAGCGGGTATCGCTGGCCGCCAGAATTTCGGCTTCGCGTATCGCTTCGGGATCCTTGTCAAATGCGATCAGGCGCCCATCGGGCCCCAAGCGCGACAGGATCAGCCGGCTGTGCCCGCCGCGGCCGAAGGTACAATCGACATAAACGCCATCCGGGCGGACGGCAAGCGCGTCAACAGCTTCGGCAAGCAGCACCGTGCGGTGCGTAAATACGGTTTGGGTCACAACGTAAAATCTCCAAGATGCTGGGCAAGGTCCGCCGGATCCATATCCAGCGCCTCGCGTGTCTGTTCTTCCCACTTCGCCGCATCCCACAACTCGAAGCGGTTACCCATGCCGACCAGTGCCACGTCCTTGTCCAGCTTGACCAAGGCCCGCAAGCGGGCAGACAACAGGATACGGCCGGCACTATCGATCTCTACCGCCTCGGCATGGCCCAGCACCAGACGCTGGTAGCGCTGCAACATGGGGTTGGCCGCAGGCAGGGCCAAGAGCCGGGCTTCTACCGGACGCCAGGCAGGCTCGGGATAGAGCAATAAAAAGCGCGGCGAATCCAGCGTCAGCACCAGACGTTTACCCGCAGCGGACAGCAGCGTCTCGCGATGGCGAGCCGGAATAGCCAGACGGCCCTTGCTGTCCAAAGCCAGAATATTGACGCCACCTATCATGCGTTCGCCTTAGCTACCGGTTGATTTCTTTTGCCCCACTTTTACCCACTTTATCCCACCTGCCGCCACTATAAAGACTACATAGCAAGGCGGTCAATATCGCTTTCAAGTAATTCGCCTTTTGCGACAATGACTTAGGCAAAGTGTGGCACAGCGATTATCGTATTGAATCAGGGAGTTAAAAACAGGAGCCGAGACTAGACTCGAACAAGAGAAAAACAGACTTTAATAATAAAAGCCGGATGGCGCACTGGGCACCATCCGGCTTCAAAGCGGCGATAAAACAATCAGCCCAGTTTCTGGCGCAGAATATCCTGCACCTGCGCCGGATTGGCCTTGCCGCGGGATGCTTTCATCACCTGCCCGGCCAGTGCATTGAGTGCCTTTTCCTTACCGGCGCGGAACTCTTCCACCGCCTTGGGATTGGCAGCCAGCGCGTCTTCCACCATTTTCTCGATGGCACCGACATCGGACACCTGTTTCAGGCCGTCACGCTCGATAATGGCGTCTACCGACAATTCACTCCCCCACAATGCCTCGAATACCTGCTTGGCCAGCTTGCTGGACAGGGTATTGTCGGCAATGCGCAAGATCAGCTCGGACAGGCGGGCCGCCGAAATCGGGCAGGCGGCAATAGCCACGCTTTCCTTATTCAGGCGGGCTGCGATTTCACCATTCACCCAGTTGGCGGCCAGCTTGCCCTGCTGGGTAGCGGTCGCGACCTGCTCGAAATAGGCGGCCAATTCTCGGCTGGATGTCAGCAGCGCAGCATCATAGGCCGAGACAGCGAAGGCCTCGACAAAACGCGCTTTCATCACGCCCGGCAGCTCCGGCATTTCGCTCTTCACGCGGGCGATTTGCTCTTCGCTCAGGCAGATGGGCAGCAGATCGGGATCGGGG
Organism: Craterilacuibacter sp.; assembly: GCF_051659485.1. Lineage (NCBI taxonomy): Bacteria > Pseudomonadati > Pseudomonadota > Betaproteobacteria > Neisseriales > Neisseriaceae > Craterilacuibacter > Craterilacuibacter sp. Next base: position 21,447 of record NZ_JBOFOO010000072.1, read on the forward strand.
AAATAGCGGTAATCATGCGCATCTTCCTTGCTGCGCATCATGCGGGTCTCGCCCGTTTCCGGGTCGAACAGCACGGTCGCCTGCACCACGCGCCCGCCGTCCTCGATGGTATCTATCTGCCACTGGATCTCGTATTCGATCGCCTGCTGCAGGAAACGGAAAGAGTTGAGGTTCTTGATCTCGCGCCGCGTACCCAGTTCGGCCTGGCCTTCGGGACGCACCGAGACGTTGGCATCCACACGGAAGCTGCCTTCCTGCATATTGCCATCGCAAATACCCAGCCAGGTCACCAAGCCATGCAGGGCACGCGCATAGGCGACGGCCTCGTCGGCCGAACACATATCCGGTTCGGACACGACTTCCAGTAGCGGAGTACCGGCGCGGTTAAGATCGATGCCGCTCATGCCTTCGAATTCTTCATGCAGACTCTTGCCCGCATCCTCTTCAAGGTGGGCGCGCGTCACCCGCACCAGCTTTTCGGTGTCGCCGACCTGTATCGCCAGCGTGCCAGGACCGACAATAGGCTGATCCATCTGGCTGATCTGATACCCCTTGGGCAGGTCGGGATAAAAGTAGTTTTTGCGTGCAAATACGTTCTTGCGGTTGATTTCGGCATTCAGCGCGATACCCAGACGGATCGCCTTCTCTACCGCGGCCTTGTTCATCACCGGCAAGACGCCGGGGAAAGCCAGCTCGACAACCGAAGCCTGCGTATTCGGCTCGGCACCGAAAGCCGTGCTGGAGCCGGAGAAAATCTTGGAGACAGTATTGAGCTGCACATGCACCTCAAGACCGATAACGACTTCCCATTTCATCTTGTGCTAACCCTTATGTCGGGCCGTGCAGCCAGCAGGCTGACACGGCGGGATTCCTTTACAGCGCCGGCGCGCGGCGATGCCAGTCGGTGGCCTGCTGGAACTGGTGCGCCACATTCAGCATCTTCGCTTCGGCGAAGTAGTTGCCTATGATCTGCAAACCGACCGGACGGCCGTTATCGGCAAAACCTGCCGGCACACTCATCGCCGGCAGACCGGCCAGATTGACCGACAGCGTGTAGATATCCGACAGATACATCTGCACCGGATCGCCCGATTTTTCACCGATATTGAACGCCGCCGTCGGCGCCACCGGCCCCAGAATCACGTCGCAACCGGCAAAGGCGCTGATGAAATCATTGGCGATCAGGCGGCGTATCTTCTGCGCCTTCAGGTAGTAGGCATCGTAATAGCCATGGCTCAAGACATAGCTGCCGACCATGATGCGGCGCTTGACCTCGCTACCAAAGCCTTCGGCACGGGTCTTCTCGTACATCTCGACCAGATCTTGATATTCGGCGGCGCGATGGCCATAGCGCACACCATCATAGCGGCTGAGGTTGGCCGAGGCTTCGGCCGGTGCGATCACGTAATAGGCCGGAATCGACAACTCGGTATTCGGCAGCGACACCTCGACCACGGTGGCACCCAGCTTTTTCAACTCGGCGACCGCGCCATCGATCACACGCGCCACATCGGCGGCCAGACCTTCGGCGAAATACTCGCGCGGCAGGCCGACACGCAGACCGGACAAGGGCTGTGCCAGATCGCGGGTGTAGTCTTCCTTGGCGCGTTCCAGGCTGGTCGAATCGCGCGCATCAAAGCCGGCCATGACGTTCAGCATCAGCGCGCAATCTTCTGCGCTCTGTGCCAGCGGGCCGCCCTGATCAAGGGAGCTGGCGTAAGCAACCATACCGAAACGGCTGACCACACCATAGGTCGGCTTGATACCGGTAATGCCGCAATGGCTGGCCGGCTGACGGATGGAGCCGCCGGTATCGGTACCCAGCGCCACCGGCGTCATGCGCGCGGCCACTGCCGCGGCCGAACCGCCGGAGCTTCCGCCCGGAATGGCGGCCAGATCCCACGGGTTTTTCACCGCACCGTAGTAGCTGTTTTCATTGGACGAGCCCATGGCGAACTCGTCCATATTGGTGCGACCCAAGGTCACCAGACCGGCGGCGTCGCACTGCTCGATCACATGCGCACTGTAAGGCGCGATGAAGTTGTCCAGCATTTTCGAGCCGCAGCTGGTTTTCCAGCCCTGCTGGCAGAAAATATCCTTATGGGCGACCGGTACACCGATCAGGGCACCGCGGTCACCTGCCGCACGGCGTGCATCGGCAGCCCGGGCGATGGTCAGGGTTTTTTCCCGGTCCACGGTGATAAAGGCATTGAGCTCGGGGTTTAAGGCCTCGATGCGGTCCAGATAGGCGGCAGCAAGCTCGACGGCAGACACTTTTTTGTCTGCCAGCTGCTGCGATAATTGCTTGAGCGTGGCTTGAATCATGTCGTTTTCTAAATCCGATTGGAACGCACAGCCTTTAAAGGCATACGGTTCTTGCGGCCTGCGGCCGGCGTGTTATTCGATCACCTTGGGCACAAGGAACAGGCCCTTTTCCACCATAGGCGCCACAGCCTGATAGGCCTCGCGATGGTTGGTTTCGGTCACGACATCCTCGCGCAGGCGCAGGCTCACATCCTGTGGATGCGCCATAGGCTCGATGCCGTCGGTGTTGACGGCCTGCATCTTCTCGATCAGGCCAAAAATATTGTTAAGCTGCGCGCCAACCGCCTCGATTTCCGCATCGGTCACTGCAATGCGGGAAAGCTGGGCGATACGCGCGACGTCCTGATGCGTCAGCGGCATGGCAACCTCGGTCAAAGTCTTTAATTTTTCAAGCGTTGTAGGGTATCATAGGCGGTTAGTTTCACCCAAGATCGACGGTGGCGCGGCGCAGCAGAGAATATGCCGGTTCTGCCCGTGTGAATACCGCTGTCGGCACATACAGAATTCATGGGCACGCCATTGGCGGGTTCACATAAATTGCAGGATGACTCAATGTTTCGCTCCCTGACCGGCTATTTCTCCAACGATCTTGCCATTGACCTTGGCACCGCCAACACGCTGATCTATATGCGCGGCAAAGGCATCGTACTGGACGAACCTTCTGTCGTCGCCATCCACAGCGATGCGCCAACCAACAAAAAATCCATACTCGCAGTCGGTACCGAAGCCAAACGCATGCTGGGTCGTACTCCGGGTTCGATTCAGGCCATCCGTCCGATGAAGGACGGCGTGATCGCCGACTTCACGGTGACCGAGCAGATGCTCAAGCAGTTCATCAAGAAAGTGGCCCCCAGCCGCTTCTTCTCGGCCAGTCCGCGCATCGTGATTTGCGTACCTTGCGGCTCGACTCAGGTCGAGCGCCGCGCGATCAAGGATTCGGCGCTGGCGGCCGGTGCGCGCCGCGTCGAACTGATCGAAGAGCCGATGGCGGCCGCGATTGGCGCCGGCTTGCCGGTAGAAGAGCCCACCGGCTCCATGGTGGTGGATATCGGTGGCGGTACGACCGAAGTCGGCGTGATCTCGCTGGGCGGCGTGGTGTACTCCAACTCGGTACGCGTCGGCGGCGACAAATTCGATGAAGCCATCATCAATTACATCCGTCGCAATTACGGCATGCTGATCGGTGAAACAACGGCCGAAGAAATCAAGAAGACCATAGGTTCGGCCTTCCCTGGCGCCGAAGTGCGCGAAATGGAAGTCAAGGGCCGCAATCTGGCCGAAGGCATCCCGCGTGCCTTCACCGTCTCCAGCAATGAAATTCTCGAAGCCTTGACCGAGCCTTTGAACCAGATCGTATCGGCAGTCAAGATCGCGCTGGAGCAGACACCGCCGGAACTGGGTGCCGACATTGCCGACAAGGGCATGGTACTCACCGGTGGCGGCGCGCTACTGAAGGACATCGATCGCCTGCTGGCCGAAGAAACCGGCCTGCCGGTCTTCGTGGCCGAAGAGCCGCTGACCTGCGTCGTGCGCGGCTCGGGCAAGGCACTCGAAAAGATGGACAAACACGGCACTATTTTCACCAGCGTACCCTGAGCGAAGCCGGAACCGGCTGCGGTCCCTGATCGCAGCCGATGTGCACCATGGAATTTTCCAATACACCCAGCTTTTTCCACCACGGCCCTGCGGCCGCTACACGCCTTGCCGTCAGCGTCACACTGTCACTCGCCCTGTTGGTAGGCGATAGCCAGTTCGGCCTGATGGAGCGTAGCCGCGAAGGGCTGTCCGTGGTTCTGTATCCCCTGCAATGGGCGGTCAATGTACCCTTGTCGGCCGCCCGCCATGCCGGGGATTTTCTGGTACGCCAGAGCGAGCTGAAAACGGAAAACGATGCGCTTAGAAACCGCCAGCTGGCGCTAGCGGCGCAAATCGTGCGTCTGCAAGCCGCCGAGCGCGATCTCGCCGAATTGAAACGCACCAATGCCTTGCGGGTGACGCGCAATGACCAGGGCCAGATCGCCGAGGTGCTGTACACCGGCCGCGACCCGTTCTCGCACAAAATCATTATCGACAAGGGTGGGGATGCCGGTTTGATCGACGGCCAGCCGGTCGTCGACGAAGCCGGCCTGATCGGCCAGATCACCCGCGTACAGCCGCTGTCCGCCGAGGTCACGCTGGTCATAGACAAGCACCAGATGGTGCCGGTGATGATACAGCGTACCGGTGTGCGCGCCATCCTGTACGGCTATGGCGGCGGGGTCGAAGTGCGTTACCTGCCTCCGGCTGCCGACGTCAAGCCCGGCGACCTGCTGCAAACCTCGGGCATAGACGGCCTGTATCCGGCCGGCCTGCCGGTTGCAAGAATCACGGCAGTGGAACGCGGCTCGGGCGCATCCTTTGCCCGCATTACCAGCTTGCCGCTGGGCGGCATCGATCATGGCCGCTTTGTACTGGCACTGCCGGTGCGCGATGCACCTGCACTCATACTCCCCGCTTCCGCGCCGGCCGCAGCCACCCCGCCTCCAGGATAATGCCGCATGTCGCTTGACCACCCGCAGCAACTGCTCAAACCCGTCAGTCTGCGCCTGATCTACCTGACCTTCGCACTGGCCTTGCTGGCAGAACTCTTGCCCCTGCCGGTCGGCTCCATGCGCTGGATGCCCGACTTTGTCGGCCTGCTGGTGATCTACTGGGCAATCAACCAGCCACGTCTGGTCGGTGTCGGTAGCGGCTTCGTCATCGGGCTCATGGCCGACATCGCCACTGCCGGCCTGTTCGGCCAGCATGCGCTGGCCTACTCCATCACCTGTTATCTGGCGCAAATCCGCCAGCGCCAGCTGGTGATGTTCAATCTGGGCCAGCAATCGCTGGTGGTACTGGGCTTGCTGCTGGGTAACCAGATCATTATGGTACTCGCCCGCATGGCGACCGGATCGGCCTTTGTCGGCTGGCACTATTTCATACCGCCCGTCATCGGCGCCTTGCTATGGCCATTATTGACCAAGCTGCTGCTCGCCCCTTATCGCCAGAAGAATTAGGTCACCGTACCGTATGCCCCGCCCTACCCGTTTGAAAACGCCGCGCGCCGACGACAACCAGTTCCAGCTGCGTCTGGTCATTGCCTACCTATTTATGGTGCTGATGTTTCTGGTGCTGGCCGGGCGTTTTATCTGGCTGCAGGTGATGCAACACGACCATTACTCGACCCTGGCACAAAACAACTCGATCTCGCTGGTGCCGGTCCAGCCCAACCGCGGTCTGATCACCGATCGCAACGGCATCGTATTGGCCCACAACTACTCGTCCTATACGCTGGAAGTCACGCCCTCCAAAAGTGGCGATCTGGAACAGACCATCACCGAGCTTGGCAAGCTGGTGGAGCTGACGCCACGCGACATGAAGCGCTTCAAGAAATTTCTGTCCGAGAACCGCAAGTTCGAGCCCTCGGTCCTGAAGATGAAGTTGACGGATGAAGAAGCTGCCCGTGTCGCCGTACATGCCTGGCGACTGCCCGGCATCGAGGTCAAGGCGCGCCTGTTTCGCGATTATCCGTATAAAGACCTGACCAGCCATGTGCTGGGCTATATCGGCCGCATCGGCCCGCGCGAGAAGGAGCAGATCGGCGAGGAAGGTAAAACTGCCAACTATCGCGGTGCCAGCCATATCGGCAAGCTGGGGCTGGAAAAAGTCTATGAAGACGAACTGCGCGGCATGCCCGGCTTCGAGGAGGTCGAAACCGATGCCGGTGGCCGCGCTATCCGCAGCCTCAGGCGCACCCCGCCCAAGAACGGCAACGATCTCAAGCTGGCGCTGGACATCCGCCTGCAGGATGTTGCCGACAAACTCTTTGGCAAACGCCGTGGCGCACTGGTCGCCATCGACCCGCAAACCGGTGGCGTACTCGCCCTATTGTCCAAACCCGGCTTCGATCCCACGCTGTTTATCGACGGCATCGATACCCAAAGCTGGAAGAACCTCAACGAAGACTGGCAGAAGCCGCTGATCAACCGTGCACTGCGCGGCCTGTACCCGCCGGGTTCCACCTTCAAGCCGTTTATGGGCATGGCAGCGCTGGAAACCGGCGCCATTGGTCCGAATGAAGTGCGCGGTGCGCCCGGCTACTTCACCCTGCCTGGCTCCAGCCACCGATTTCGCGATAGCAAACCATCCGGCAACGGCTCGGCCAATCTGTCCAAAGCCATTGCGGTCTCCAGCGATACCTTCTTCTACAAACTGGCCTGGGATATGGGCATAGACCGTATCCATCCGGTGCTGGGCCAGTTTGGCCTGGGTAGCCGAACCGGTATCGATCTGGACGGCGAGGCCCCCGGCATTTTGCCATCGAAAGAATGGAAGGCCAGACGTTTTGCCAAGATGAAACCCGAGTACCAGCGCTGGATTCCGGCCGACGTGGTCAGCATCGGCATCGGCCAGGGCTTCAATGCCTATACCCCGCTACAGATGGCCAATGCCACGGCCATCATGGCCGCCGATGGCAAGGTGTTCAAACCGCATCTGGTACAGTCGATTGCCGATAGCAAAACCCATAAAACACGGCTGATAGAACCCAGCCCGCAGCGCCAGCTGGCTTTCCGGCAACCGCATTTCGACTATATCAAGCAGGCGATGGAAGCCGTACTCAAGCCCGGCGGTACCGCCTGGCGCCTGGGGCAGAACCTCAGCTACCGCATGGCGGGCAAGACCGGCACCGCGCAGGTGATACAAATCAAGCAGGGCGCCAAATACAATGCTTCTGCCCTGGCCGAGCAACACCGCGACCACTCGTGGTTCATCGCCTTCGCCCCGGCCGAGAAGCCGACCATCGCCGTCGCCGTGATCGTGGAAAACGCCGGCTTTGGCGCGGCAGCGGCCGCACCGGTCGCGCGCGGCGTCATCGACTACTACCTGACAGGCAAAGTGCCCGCCGAAGTGAACGCCCTCCTGCAAACCATGGCACAGACCGAAGATCCGGCAACGGAAACCCCGGCCGCCAGCGCACCTGTTGCCACAAAGAAGCCTCATGCAAGCCCATCCCCTTAAACGCCTATGGCACAGCATCGTCCAGCCACTCGATGCCTGGCTGATGCTATTTCTCGGCCTGTTACTGATACTCAGCCTGCTGGTGCTGTATTCGGCCTCCAATGAAACCTTCGGCAAGATAGACAACAAGCTGGTCTATACCCTGCTGTCGTTCGGCGTGCTGTGGCTTCTGGCCTGGAGTCGGCCGCAGACGGTGATGATGTTTGCCCCGCCGGTCTATGTGATCGGGGTGCTGCTGCTGGTGGCGGTCGAGCTGTTCGGCATTACCGTCAACGGCTCGCAGCGCTGGCTGAATCTGGGCATCATGCGCATCCAGCCGTCCGAGATCATGAAGATCGCGCTACCGATGATGGTGGCCTGGTACTTCCAGCACAATGAAGGCCAGATTCGCTGGTGGCACTATCTGGCGGGACTGGCCATCATTCTGGTGCCCGGCGTACTCATCCTCAAGCAGCCGGACCTTGGCACCGCCACCCTGATCATGACCTCGGGCCTGTTCGTCCTGTTCTTCGCCGGCCTGTCGTGGAAAGTCATCCTCGGTGCCGGGGCCGCCTTTTTAGGCAGCCTGCCCATCGTATGGAACCTGATGCACGACTATCAGCGTCGCCGCGTACTGACCCTGCTCGACCCGACGCAGGATCCGCTAGGCGATGGCTACCACATCATCCAGTCCACCATCGCCATCGGCTCGGGCGGCCCATGGGGCAAGGGCTGGCTGTCCGGCACCCAGACCCACCTCGAATTCATCCCCGAACGCACCACCGACTTCATCTTCGCCGTCTACTCCGAAGAGTTCGGCCTGGCCGGCAACCTCATCCTGCTGGTACTGTATCTGGCCATCCTCAGTCGCGGCCTGATGATCACCGCCCGCGCCCAGACCCTGTACGGCCGGCTGATGGCAGGCTCGATCACGCTCACCTTCTTTATGTACGCCTTCGTCAATATGGGCATGGTGTCCGGCATCCTGCCGGTAGTCGGCGTGCCGCTACCCTTTATCTCCTACGGCGGCACCGCCACCGTATCGCTGGCCGTAGGCATGGGCATGCTGATGAGCATCGCCAATATCGACCGGCGCTGAACTCGGGACTCGGGACTCGGGACTCGGGACTCGGGACTCGGGACTCGGGACTCGGGACTCGGGACTCGGGACTCGGGACTCGGGACTCGGGACTCGGGACTCGGGACTCGGGACTCGG
>NZ_JBOFOO010000073.1:0-3454 GCF_051659485.1 Craterilacuibacter sp.
CGCTGGGCGAGACCAAACTGGTCGCCAAGATACAAGACCCGGGCTGGACGCCACCTGACAGTATCAAGGCCGAGCATTTCGAGCGAGATGGCGAAGTCTTGCCTAATTATGTGCCGCCGGGCGAGGACAATCCGATGGGAATGCTGGCGCTGCAGACCGGCTTCAAGAGCATTTTCATCCACGGCACCAACAAGCCGTGGGGGCTGGGGACCCGCGCCAGCCACGGCTGTCTGCACCTGTACCCCGAGAATGCGGCCGAGCTGGTGAAACTGTTGCCGCGCGGGGTGCCGATTCGCATCATCAATGCGCCCTTGATGGCCGGTGTACTGGATGGCAAGCCGGTGATGGTGTCTTACCCGCAGGTGGAGGAGTACGAGCAGCCAGCACCGGACAGGGCGCAGGCACAGGCGCTGCTGGATGCCCTGCCTGATGCGGTCGAGCGTGGCGGGATAAGCAGCAAGCGCCTCGATGCCGTGCTGGCGGCGCCCATGATACTGCCGCTCTCGCTGCAAAAAGGGACGGCCTTGCCCGGCGAGATTGTCGACCGGCTGCCGGCCCAGCCTTATACCGAAGCCCCGTATGGCGAGGATGCCAATAAGGCCAGAGTGCCGTTACGGAATTCGGTTGCGGGCAAGCAGTAGCTGAAGCCAATGCGTTAGCAGCAGAAAGAGCCGCAGCAAGCGGCTCTTTTCGTGTGTATTGCGGTGGCTAAGGCCTTACTTCACCATGCCTTTTTGCATCATGCCGTTAAGCTGGGAGGCAGTCTGGTTAGCGGTTTGCTGTGCCTGTTGCGCCATCTGGGCGGCAGCCTGCGAGTTGGCATTGGCCTGATTGGCCGTGGCGAGGGCCTGATCGGCGGTCGCTTGTGCCTTGCCTGCCATATCGCGCGCATCTTTATCCATGGTGGAACAGGCGGACAGTGACAGTGTCAGCGCGACAAGGCCGAGGGTGGTTTTCATATTCATTGCACGATCTCCTGAAAGATGAGGCCGGTCCGTGTTGGTCGCTGGCATGTGCAAGCGTTGACCCCATAGGGAATAAGTAACACCCCAGCGTGAAAAGGCAAGATTTAATGCAGTGACCGTGTTAAACAGGCGTAAAAAAGCCGCCCCGGAATCGGGGCGGCGAGTGTGCTTATTTCAATGGATGTGTCGCCAGCCACTGATTCATCAGCGCGATTTCCTTCTCTTGCGCTGCGATGACCTCCTGCGCCAGCTTGCGCACCACCGGATCCTTGCCGTGCTTGAGGGCTACACGTGCCATATCGATGGCACCCTGGTGATGCGGGATCATGCCGAGCATGAAGTCGCGATCGGCATCTCCGCTGTGCTGGATGCCCATGCCCTTCATCATGGCGCTGTGGGCGGACATGTACTCGCGTGTGGACGCGGTTGCTGCGGTCGGCTGAGCTGCCATCATGTGGCCGGGCATCATGTGGCCATTTGCTGTCGCCATCGGGCAGCCTGCAGGCATGCTGTGGCCTGGCATCATGTGGCCATTAGCAGCCGCCATCGGACAGACGGGCTGGGCCGCCGGTGCGGGGGCAGCAGCAAAAGCCAGCGGGCTGAGGCTCAAGGCAAACAGGGTGGTCAGTAGTGGTTTTTTCATGATTTATTCTCCTTAACGGTTGGCGTAAACGCTGGTTTTTCCCTGACGATCAAAGGCCGTGACGGCATAGGCCTGCTTGCTCGGGCCTTCCATGCCCGGGCTGCCCATCGGCATGCCTGCGACTGCTAGGCCGGCAATTTTCGGCTTGTCTTTCAGCACCTTTTTCACCAGATCGGCCGGGACATGGCCTTCGAACAGATAGCCGCCGATTTCAGCAGTATGGCAGGAGCGCAGCTGTGCCGGGATGCGGCGTGCATCCTTGATGGCGGCCATGTCCTGTTCGGTGCGGCTGGTGAGTTCCAGGCCATTTTTTTGCATGTGCTCGGCCCAAGCGGTACAGCAACCGCAATAAGGGTCTTTCAGCATCACGCCAACGGGGGCTGCCAGTGCGGCAGGCAGGGTCAATGCGGTCGCCAGTGCGGCCGCAATCAAATGCGTATGTTTCATGGAGGACTCCACGGTTCAGATTGAATAAGGGCAGCGAACTGCTGCGGCGATATTCAGGCTGTGCGTGGCGGGTGCTCGGGCGGTGCGTGGATACAGGAGTCGGGGGTGCGTGCCGGATGATCCTGCCATATGCCGTGCGCTGCGAGTAGCGGCGGGGTGGGCAAAATAATGGCCGGAGTGGCCGCATGCAGCTGGCAGCACATCATGTCGCCACCGGCCGATGGCATGGACTCATGCTCTGTATGGCAGCGGGTATCGGCCGTTTGTGTCACGCAGCAGTCGTCCTGCCCGCTGGCGGGCATGGCAAAGCTGGCCTGCAGCGGAAGCAGCAGGCTGAGCAATAACAGGACGAGGCGTAACAGACGCGTAAACATGGTGAACCCGCTTGAGAATGCACAAAGTCTAACACGGCTTAGCTGCTGTGCGCTGCTCAGCCTAGCAGCTGCACCGTATCACCTCGCTGCAGCATGCCCTGATTGCGGGCGATCAGATTACTGCCGAAGTGTACGCCATCGGCAAAACGCCGTAGCCGGCCTAGCGTGCGCAGCGGCTCCAGCAAACGATGCTTGCTGCCGCTATCCGGGTCGATTGTGGTCAGAACGCAGCGGGTGCAGGGTTTGGCGATATCAAATACCACCTCGCCTATCCGGATGGTGCGCCAGCCATCCTCGGCCCAGGGCGTAAAACCGTCGATTACCAGATTGGGGCGGAAATGACGCAGGCTGACCGGCTCGGCCAGCTCCAGATTGAGCGCATCCAGCGAAGCCTGATTCAGCAGCAGATACGGGTAGCCGTCGGCAAACGATAGTGCCTGCCCATTGTCGGCCAGCGTGCGCCCCGATTGCTCGCCCAGCCATAACAGGCGGCAGGGGCGGCCGATCAGATCGCTGAACCATGCATCAACGGCCTCATCACCGTGCCAGGCCAGGAAATCGTCACCCCAGACTACAGCCGCCGCCGCTCTGGTATAGCGCGTGCTGATGGCGGCAATCACGGATTTGCCCGGTGCCTTGAATAGCGCCATGCCCGGCCGCAGTTCGGCTTCCACCCTGACCAGCTGCGGATCGCTGCGGGCGCTGATGAATTTGCCGTCCGGCGTCGCCAGCAACCATTCGCGGTCATGCAGCAGGCCCTGATAAGAGGCAAAAGCGCGTGGCGTCGCAATGCCGCGGCAGGACTTGAGCGGGTGCACGAATAAATGGGTGAGAGGCATGGGGGCTCCTGATGTAGCTCGGGAATAGTAATTTTTCGGGATCGGGGAGCGGGGAGTCGGGAGCCGCGGTGTTGACGTGCTTGGGTTGGTTCGCAACACTGAAATCCGAGTCCCGAGTCCCGAGTCCCGAGTCCCGAGTCCCGAGTCCCGAGTCCCGAGTCCCGAGTCCCGAGTCCCGAGTCCCGA
>NZ_JBOFOO010000074.1:0-2682 GCF_051659485.1 Craterilacuibacter sp.
CTCGGCCAGTTCATTCAGGGCAAAACGTATTTCCTTGACCGGTGCGTTGTAAATCATCGATCTCTCCTTTGATGTGTGTGCAATATTTTTATGCAAAAAACCGGCCGTGCATTCACCTGAATGCCCACACCATGGTGCGTGCACATCCCCCAGGCGAACCGTCGGCCGGTTCTGTTATGGCGGGCAGGCATCAAGGCCTGCCTCGTGACGGCAAGATCTTACTTGGACAACTCGGCGATCAGTTCCGGCACCACGGTGAACAAGTCACCGACGATGCCGTAGTCGGCGACCTGGAAGATAGGCGCTTCTTCATCCTTGTTGATCGCGACGATCACCTTGGAATCCTTCATGCCGGCCAGATGCTGGATGGCACCGGAAATACCGACGGCGAAGTAAAGCTGCGGCGCGACAACCTTGCCGGTCTGGCCAACCTGATAGTCGTTAGGCGCGTAGCCTGCATCGACGGCGGCACGCGAAGCGCCTACTGCAGCACCCAGCTTGTCGGCCAAGGGCTCGATCACGGCGCGGAACTGTTCATCCGAGCCCAGAGCACGGCCACCGGACACAATGACCTTGGCGGCGCCCAGTTCCGGACGGTCCGACTTGGTCAGTTCGGCGCCGACGAAGCTGGACAGTTGCGCATCCGCTGCTGCGGCGATGCTTTCCACCGCCGCTGCACCACCGCTGGCGGCGGCTTCGAATGCGGTGGTACGCACGGTGATGACCTTGATCGCATCGGACGACTGCACCGTCGCCAGCACGTTGCCGGCGTAGATAGGACGCACGAAGGTGTCGGCCGATTCGATGCCCGAGATTTCGGAAATCTGCGCTACATCCAGCAAGGCGGCCACGCGCGGCAGCAGGTTCTTGCCAAAAGAAGATGCCGGCGCCAGCACATGGCTGTAGCCCTTGGCCAGATCCACCACCAGCGGTGCCAGATTCTCGGCCAGACCATGTGCGTACGGGGCCGCATCGGCGAGCAGTACCTTGGCCACGCCGGCAACCTGCTTGGCCGCGTCGGCGGCAGCGGCACAAGCGCTACCGGCAAGCAGCACATGGATGTCGCCGCCTAGCTTGCTGGCAGCAGTAATCGTGTTCAGAGTGCCTGCTTTCAGGCTCTGGTTGTCGTGTTCAGCGATAACGAGAATGGCCATGGCTTACAGCACCTTTGCTTCGTTCTTGAGTTTGGCCACCAGTTCGGCAGCAGAGGCAACCTTGATACCGGCGGAACGCTTGGCAGGCTCGGCCACCTTGAGGGTGGTCAGGCGCGGGCTGACATCGACAGCCAGATCGGCCGGGGTGATTTTTTCCAGCGGCTTCTTCTTGGCCGCCATGATGTTCGGCAGCTTGACGTAGCGCGGCTCGTTCAGGCGCAGGTCGGTGGTCACCACGGCCGGCAGCGCCAGCTTGACGGTTTCCAGACCCCCATCGATCTCGCGGGTCACATTGACGGTTTCGGTCGCGAGGTCCACTTTGGAAGCGAAAGTACCCTGCGCCCAGCCCATCAGTGCGGCAAACATCTGGCCGGTCTGGTTGGCATCATCGTCAATCGCCTGCTTGCCCAGGATCACCAGCTGCGGCATTTCCTTGAGCGCGATCTCTTTTAGCAGCTTGGCCACGGCCAAAGGCTGCAGCTCGGTCTCGGTTTCAACCAGAATGGCGCGGTCGGCGCCCATGGCCAGTGCGGTACGCAGTGTTTCTTCACACTGCTTAACCCCCATAGAGACCACGACGATCTCGCTGGCCTTGCCCGCCTCTTTCAGGCGCACGGCTTCTTCAATGGCGATTTCATCGAACGGGTTCATCGACATCTTGACGTTGGCGATATCGACACCGCTACCGTCAGCCTTGACCCTAACCTTCACGTTGTAATCCACAACGCGTTTAACAGCGACTAGAACTTTCATATGCCTCCAGCGGATGGCTAGAACGGGTTGATAGATCATGGACGCATGCAGCTTAAGCGGTGAAGCCGTGGCCGCGCCAACAGCATTCAAACAATCGTTTGAAGAAAGCGCAAGCCCTGCCCGCAAAAATATTCAGGCCCACCGCACTACATCGCTCGCCACGCAATTGGCATAGTGCAACTTGCGTGTACAATGCACTGCAACATTTCATCATCATAATACGGGACTACTACAATGACCGTCTACTTCGAAGATCTTAAAATCGGCGATTTTGCCGAGTACGCAAAAACCATTACCGAGGCGGACATCCTAATGTTTGTTGCGGTCTCCGGCGACGATAACCCGGTTCACATCAATCAGGAATACGCCGAACAGACCATGTTCGGAGGCCGCATCGCGCACGGCATGCTGAGCGCCGGCCTGATCTCTTGCGTATTGGGCACCCGCCTGCCCGGCCCCGGCACCATCTATCTGTCACAGTCCACCCGCTTCAAGGCGCCGGTCAAAATCGGCCAGACTGTGACCGCACGCGCAACAGTGGCCGAGCTGGACCCGGCCAAAAAACGGGTTAAATTCACCACCCAGTGCTTTGTTGCCGGCAATGTGATACTGGACGGCGAATCACTGGTGATCGCACCGTCGCGTCCGGAATAAGACGGACTCGGGACTCGGGACTCGGGACTCGGGACTCGGGACTCGGGACTCGGGACTCGGGACTCGGGACTCGGGACTCGGGACTCGGGACGCGGGACACGGGACACGGAACTCGGGACTC
>NZ_JBOFOO010000075.1:0-3834 GCF_051659485.1 Craterilacuibacter sp.
CAAAAAGCAGCTGGACCGAGCGCCTTAAGGCCGGGCTGGCCAAGACCCGCAGCAAGCTGGGCAAATCGCTGGCGGCACTGTTTGGTGGCGGCAAGATAGATGAAGACTTGTACGAGGAACTGGAAGCGGTACTGCTCACCGCCGACATGGGGATAGCGGCAACGACCCATCTGCTGGGCGACGTACGCCAACGTGTCTCGCTCAAGGGCCTGAAAGATGCGTCCGAACTCAAGGGCGCGCTCAAGGACTCGATCAACGAATTGATCGAGCCGCTGGAAAAGCCGCTGGACATCAGCGGCAAGAAACCTTTCGTCATCATGCTGGCCGGCGTCAACGGTGCCGGCAAGACCACCTCCATCGGCAAGCTGGCCAAGTATTATCAGGATCAGGGCAAGAGCGTACTGCTGGCCGCGGGTGACACCTTCCGCGCTGCTGCGCGCGAACAGCTGATGGCCTGGGGCGAGCGCAACAACGTCACCGTTATCGCCCAGCAGGGCGGCGACTCGGCGGCGGTATGTTACGACGCGATTCAGGCAGCCATGGCGCGCGGCATCGATGTGGTGCTGGCCGACACGGCCGGGCGGCTGCCGACCCAATTGCACCTGATGGAAGAAATCAAGAAAGTGAAGCGGGTGATCCAGAAAGCACTACCGGAAGCCCCGCATGAAATCATTCTGGTGCTGGATGCCAATATCGGCCAGAACGCCGTGTCTCAGGTGGTCTCCTTTGACGACGCGCTGCAACTGACCGGCCTGATCCTGACCAAACTCGACGGCACGGCCAAGGGCGGCGTGATTGCCGCCATTGCCTCGCAGCGCCCGATTCCGCTGCGCTTCATCGGGGTGGGCGAAGGTATCGACGATCTGCGTCCATTCAAGGCGCGCGACTATGTAGACGCGCTGTTCGACTGACAGAGACAAGCACGGGTGCACAGAGCCGTGTGCCTGTCTTTTGATTCAAGGGGAACCATCACATGATCCAGTTCGATCAGGTGAGCAAGCGCTATCCGGGCGGTTTCGATGCCCTGAAAAACCTGAGCTTTTCCATCGCCAGCGGTGAAATGGTGTTTCTCGCCGGGCACTCCGGTGCCGGCAAGTCCACCCTGCTCAAGCTGGTCTCCGGCATCGAGCGCGCCACCAGCGGCAACGTCATCGTCAACAAGCAGAATCTCAGCCAGTTGCGTGCCGGCCAGCTGCCCTATGTGCGCCAGCATATCGGCATCGTATTTCAGGACCACAAAATCCTGTACGACCGCTCGGTCTTCGACAACGTAATGCTGCCGCTGGACATTATCGGCTTCGACCGGCGTGATGCCGCCCGCCGGGTGCGCGCTGCACTGGACAAGGTCGGCCTGCTGAATAAAGAAAAAAGCATGCCCATCGGCCTGTCCGGCGGCGAGCAGCAGCGCCTGTGCATCGCCCGCGCCGTGGTACACCGCCCCAGCATCCTGCTGGCCGACGAGCCTTCGGCCAACCTCGACCGTGCCTACGCACTCGATATCATGGAACTGTTCAAGTCCTTCCATCAGGTCGGCGTGACGGTACTGATTTCGGCACACGACGAAACCCTGATGGAAGACTACGGCCGTCGCATTATCCGCCTGCGTGAGGGGCAGTTTGCATCGTGAAACACTATTTCTATCTGCACTGGCAAAGTGCCGTCCAGGCACTGGCCCGCATCCTGCGCCAGCCACTGGCCAGCCTGCTCAACCTCCTGATGCTGTCTTTGGCACTGGCGCTACCGCTTAGCCTGTATTTGACGGTACAGAGCATTCAGGACTGGAGCGGCAAGCTGGAAGTCACCCCCGAGCTGACCGTATTCATGGAAATGGCGAGCGAGCCTGCCGATCTGGCTGCGGTCGAGAGCACGCTCAACAACCATCCCAAGATCGCCGAGCACCAGTTTATCGACAAGGATCAGGCGCTGATGGCGCTAGAGTCGCGTAACGGCATTAGCGGCATGGCACAGGGGCTGGATGGCAATCCGCTGCCGGATGCCTTTATAGTCAGGCCGGCCTCGCTGGAAACCCGGGATCTCGACCTGCTGCAAAAAGAGCTGTCCGGCCTGCCCATGGTGGAGAATGTCCAGTTTGATGCCGCCTGGGCCGAACGCCTGAGCCAGTTGCTCAAGCTGGGCAAGCACCTCAGCCTGTTTCTCGGCATCGCCTTTGCCGTGGCGCTGGTGCTGGTGACGCACAACACCATCCGCATGCAGATACTGGCGCGCCGCGACGAGATCGGCATTTCCAAGCTGATCGGTGCCAGCGACAGCTTTATCCGCCGCCCCTTCCTCTATCACGCGCTATGGCAGGGCCTGTTGTCGGCGCTCTTGGCCTGGGGCATGGCCAGCTATCTGATCGCCGTCGCCAATCCGGTGCTGGCGGATCTCGCCCGCCTCTATAACGAGCAACTGGCCTTGCGCTCGCTATCGGCCGCAGAACTGGGCTTGCTGCTGCTGGTCTCCGCCCTGCTGGCCATCAGCGGCGCGCGCCTTGCCACCGACCACCACTTGCGTCAGGCGCAAGCGCATTAAATCTGCCGGGGCGGACGCTGTTCCGCCCCGCTTAAGCGCCGCTTCATTGCTTGGCGCTATCCTTCGCATTAAAAATTTCATTCAGTGCGGAACCGCACGATTCTGGCACTCACTAACACAGAGTGCTAACATCCGAGTTCAAGACAGGAGGTAGTGTACCCAATGACCGCATCCCTCGCTTTACCCGTTCCTTCCAGCACCGGCAGCCTGGAGCAATACATTCAGGCGGTGAACCGTCTGCCCATGCTGTCGCAGGAAGAAGAGGTCAAGCTGGCCACCCGGTATCACGAACAGAATGATCTGGAAGCAGCCCGCACACTGGTGATGTCCCATATGCGCGTGGTGGTTTCCATTGCCCGCGGTTACGCCGGCTACGGCCTGCAGCAAGCCGACCTGATACAGGAAGGCAATATCGGCCTGATGAAAGCCGTCAAACGCTTCGAACCGGCACGCGGCGTGCGCCTGTTCTCGTTTGCCGTGCACTGGATCAAGGCCGAAATGCACGAATTCATCCTGCGCAACTGGCGTCTGGTGCGCATTGCCACCACCAAGCCGCAGCGCAAGCTGTTTTTCAACCTGCGCAGCATGAAGAAGAGTATGTCGGCGCTGTCCGATGTCGAGGCACGCGCCATTGCCGACGATCTGGGCGTCAAGCCGGAAGAAGTGCTGGAAATGGAAACCCGCATGACCGGGCAGGACATCACCCTGCTGGCAGATGATGGCGACGACGACAGCTACGCCCCCATAGACTGGCTGGCCGACAGCGAACACGAGCCGATGCGCCAGATCGAGAAAAAAGCCGTCGATCGCCTGCAAAGCGAAGGTCTGGCCGAAGCCCTGGCAACACTGGATGCCCGTAGCCGCCGCATCGTCGAAGCACGCTGGCTGGCCGATGACAGCGGCGCCACCTTGCACGAACTGGCCGCCGAATTCGGCGTATCCGCCGAGCGTATCCGCCAGATCGAAGTCAAGGCACTGCAAAAAATGAAAACCGCGCTGGTCGCCTAAGCCGGCAGCGGCAAGCGTCAAAACGGGCCTGGGTGCTAAGCATCCAGGCCCGTTCCATTGCTAGCGATAACGCTCGGGCAGCCTTGCCCGGGCGGCACTCGCCTCCTGATACAGCCCCGCCCACGCAGGCTCGCTTCCCGCTAGCCTGTGCATATATTGCGGCGCATAGGTCGGGAACGAAGCCAGCGCCTGCTGCAAAGTCCGGCGTGCCTGATCCGGCCGCCCGGCCAGCGCCTCCAGCTGGGCTTTTTTCAGCAACACATCAGGGTAAGGGCGGAACGCCGCCAGCCGCGT
>NZ_JBOFOO010000076.1:0-3034 GCF_051659485.1 Craterilacuibacter sp.
AGGCCAGTTGACGGTGGCGCGTGCGCGTCAGGTATCGCTTAACTGGAAGCGTCCGCTAAAAAAGTAAATCAGCCTTGTGGTGTGGCTTGGCTGCCGTTGGCAGCGCCACCCACCGGTGCACCATCAACCATCAAAGATAGAATTTCTGAGGACTAAAGACATGTGCGGAATTGTTGGAGCTATCGCGTCGCGCAATGTTGTGCCGGTACTGGTCGAAGGCCTGAAGCGCCTCGAATACCGTGGTTATGATTCGGCCGGTATTGCCGTGCTGGCCGGTGACAAGATCCGCCGCGTACGCCGTGTCGGCCGTGTGGTCGAGATGGAAAATGCCGCGCTGGCCGAGGCGTTGAGTGGTGAGCTTGGTATCGGCCACACCCGCTGGGCGACGCATGGCGGCGTAACCGAACCCAATGCCCACCCGCATGTGTCCGGCGAGCTGGTTGCCGTGGTGCACAACGGCATTATCGAAAATCACGAGGCCAAGCGTGCCGAGCTCAAGGCTGCGGGTTACGTTTTTACTTCGCAGACCGACACCGAGGTGATTGCCCATCTGGTGCATCACCACTATCAGCAAGAGCGTAATCTGCTGGCGGCAGTCAAGCGCGCAGTGCGCGAGCTGACCGGCGCCTACGCCATCGGCGTGATAGCACTGGACCAGCCGGATCAGCTGGTCTGCGCGCGCATGGGTTGCCCGCTCTTGGTTGGCCTGGGTGAGGGTGAAAATTTCATCGCATCCGACGTATCCGCCATTATTTCGGCCACGCGCCGCGTCATCTTTCTGGAAGAAGGCGATATCGGCCTGTTGACGCGTACCGGCGTGACGCTGACCGATAAGGATGACCAGCCGGTAGAGCGCAGCGTCCATGTTTCCGAAGTGTCGCTGGCCTCGCTGGAACTGGGCCCGTACAGTCATTTCATGCAGAAGGAAATCCACGAGCAGCCCAAGGCCATCGCCGACACGCTGGAAACCCTGCTGGATAGCGGTTTCGTGCCCGAGCTGTTTGGCGATCAGGCTGGCGAGGTATTGACGCGTGTGCGCGGGGTGAAAATCCTGGCCTGTGGCACCAGTTATTACGCCGGCCTGACCGCCAAGTACTGGATCGAGGCCATCGCCGGCATCCAGTGCGATGTCGAGATTGCCAGCGAATACCGCTACCGTGCCGCCTGGGCCGACCCCGAGCATCTGGTGGTCACCATCTCGCAGTCGGGCGAAACGCTGGATACGATGGAAGCGCTGAAATACGCGCGTGAACTAGGCCACAACTGGGCCTTGTCGATCTGTAATGTACGCGAGAGCGCCATCCCGCGCGCCTCAGATCTGGTGTTCTACACCCGTGCCGGTGCCGAAATCGGCGTCGCCTCGACCAAGGCGTTTACCACCCAGCTGGTGGCCCTGTTTACGCTGGCGGTGACGCTGGGCAAGCTGCGCGGCAAGGTAAGCGAGAGCGACGAGGCACGCCTGATCGACGAGTTGCGCCACCTCCCCGGCTCTATCCAGCATGCGCTGAATCTGGAGCCGCAGATCAAGGCCTGGGCCGACCGTTTTGCCGCCAAGAACGATGCCCTGTTTTTGGGGCGCGGCCTGCATTACCCGATCGCGCTCGAAGGCGCGCTCAAGCTCAAGGAAATCACCTATATCCACGCCGAAGCCTATCCGGCAGGCGAACTCAAGCACGGCCCGCTGGCGCTGGTCGACGAGAATATGCCGGTGGTGGTGATCGCCCCTAACGACAGCCTGCTGGAGAAGGTTAAATCGAATATGCAGGAAGTCTCCGCCCGTGGTGGCGAGCTGTTCGTGTTTGCCGATCTGGATAGCCACTTCGAGGACAGCCCGGGCGTGCATGTGATCCGTACCCCGCGCCACGCCGGCGTACTGTCGCCCATCGTGCACACCATTCCGGTACAGATGCTGGCTTATCATGTAGCGTTGGCACGCGGCACCGATGTCGACAAACCGCGCAACCTGGCTAAGTCGGTGACGGTTGAGTAAGCACCGCCGGCAGGCTGCTGGGTGATGAGTAGTCATTATTGCTGAACATTAAGAGGCTCTGAGGAGCCTCTTTTTTCGCATCATTGCAGTGCATCGTTCATCGTGCTCAGGATGTGCTTCACTGAAGGCATCGCGATATGCGATTGGAGGATGATATGCAAGCGCTTTTTCCGCACCGCCTGACCTTGCTGGCGCTGCTTATGGCTGCTGCCGGCGCTCAGGCACAGGTGTTCGATCTGCCGGATAACGGCGATACGGTGGTGGGGGCGCCGCAGGTGGTCACCATAGAGGCCGAGGGTAATTCGCTGTTTGACCTCGCCCGTCACTATGGCACCGGTTTTATGGAGATCACGCTGGCCAATCCCGGGGTCAATGTATGGACGCCGGCGGCGAATGCGCGAGTGGTGCTGCCGACGCAGTATGTGCTGCCGCCGACGCCGTGGCAGGGTGTGGTGGTGAATATTCCGCAGCGGCGGCTGTTTTATTTTTTACCCGATAAAAAAGGCCAGCCGCGTCAGGTCTATACCGTGCCCTTGGGGATTGCGCGCGAAGGCTGGTCGACGCCGCTGGGCGAGACCAAACTGGTCGCCAAGATACAAGACCCGGGCTGGACGCCACCTGACAGTATCAAGGCCGAGCATTTCGAGCGAGATGGCGAAGTCTTGCCCAATTATGTGCCGCCGGGCGAGGACAATCCGATGGGAATGCTGGCGCTGCAGACCGGCTTCAAGAGCATTTTCATCCACGGCACCAACAAACCGTGGGGGCTGGGGACCCGCGCCAGTCATGGCTGCCTGCACCTGTACCCCGAGAATGCGGCCGAGCTGGTGAAGTTGTTGCCGCGCGGGGTGCCGATTCGCATCATCAATGCGCCCTTGATGGCCGGTGTACTGGATGGCAAGCCGGTGATGGTGTCTTACCCGCAGGTGGACGAGTACGAGCAGCCTGCACCGGATAGGGCGCAGGCACAGGCGCTGCTGGATGCCTTGCCCGATGCCGGCGAGCGCGGGAATATAAGCAGCAAGCGCCTCGATGCCGTGCTGG
>NZ_JBOFOO010000077.1:0-1314 GCF_051659485.1 Craterilacuibacter sp.
CTGATCCCGGCGACCAGCTGGATCATGGGCGAGAACCATAGCCTGATGAGTGTGGTCATGATCTCGGTATCGCTCACCGCAATGGCGTGGAATATTGCCTTCAACTATGTGTTCGACTATCTGGTGCCGGGCGAACGCATCAAGCGCAAGCTGCCTATGCGCATCCTGCACAGCATCAGTTTCGAAGCCGGCCTGCTGCTGCTCTCGGTGCCGCTGGTGGCCTGGCTGATGAAGTGCAGCCTGTGGCAGGCCTTTTTGCTTGACGCGGGCGCGGCGCTATTTTTTCTGGTGTATGCGCTGGCATTCAACTGGCTGTACGACAACCTGCGCGCACGCCATCGGCAGCAGCTGGCCGGCCTGCCGATACAAAATATCCATGGCCCCGCATCAGGCTGCGGCAAAGTGGATTGAGCTGCGCCGGCGTATCCGCATACGCCGATCTGGCAAGCAAAGCTCGGCGACAAGCCGCCTTAAAAGACAGAAGCCATGCCGGCATCCGTATGTTTACGGGCCGGCATGGCTTCAGGCATAAGGACATCAAGCCCTGCAAAGGATCGCTCGACTTAACGCGGGATAATCGGTGCAATATTCAACGGATTTTTCTTGATCGCCTTAGCTGCCTTCTTTTCTTTGGCGGTCATCGCCGCCGGTTTTTTGGCTTCCTTGGTACTTTGTCTAATCTTGCCCATGATGCTGCTCCTGGTAGGCATCTGAAAATACAGATGCCTGCCGAGTATAAGCCGAATGAAGGACAAGGCCACGACTTTGACAGATGCACGACCAGAAAATCAGCAAATCCTTGCGTAAATCTCCATGCAGTTCCCCCGCCTGACCTTGGCACTACAAGTAATTTGACATATGCCATGCAGCATCTAAATTGAAATTAAATTACTCTAAAAATTTCCAAAATCCAAAACTATAGGGCTGAACATGTCTGCCGCCGTTCTTTCCGTCATCACCACTCTGGACTACGGCATCGTCATCGGCCTGAATAGTTCATGCACCGATGGTCATCGGTTCGGTATCCATGCTTGCATGGGCAATGAATGCGGCGATTATCAAGTTCCTGCCTATGATTCTGGTCATTTGCTGGCTCTTGGACAGACCCGATCCATGCAGTCTTGGTCTTGGTCTTGGTCTTGGTCTTGGCCTTTGCCTTGGCCACTACGATCTTTCGCATTTCCCCCAAGTTGGGAACCTGGCCTTCCTGCACGCGACCGTGTTTATTTGCCTGCCACTGCTATATCTGGGCATGCATTATCCATCCGATCTGGCAACCGGTGCCTTGATCGGGGTGTTGCTGGTATTGATAGC
>NZ_JBOFOO010000078.1:0-1902 GCF_051659485.1 Craterilacuibacter sp.
GTCTTTTATCTGCTCGTTGAGCGGAATCCAGATGCCGCCGCCCGAAATAGCCGAGGTGCCGCCGTACTGCCCGCTTTTTTCCAGCACCACGACACTCAGGCCCTCATCGTGCGCCTTGATCGCAGTCAGCATCGCGCCGGCGCCCGAGCCCACCACCACCACATCAAATTCCTGTTTCATCAGTCCATTCCTTTGCTAGGCATCCGCCGCCCGCAGCGGATGCCGCGGGCGCTTGACTCAGGCTTACAGGAAGGGGTCCGGCGTCTCTTCATTCTTGAGCAAGGTGGCTGCCAGGCCGCGGCCGAACATATCGGTGTTGTTGGCGATATGCGCGCGCCCGGTCATCAGGTCGAGGAAGATGCGGGTCAGCGGATTCTTGCGATAGGTGCCGGCACCGCCGCAGCAGCGCAGCAACTGGTTGACCAGCTCGCCGCTCTGGTAGGCGACGCGGGTCAACTGGTAGCGCCAAGCCATACGGGTATTGGGGTCGACCGGCTCGCCCGTTTCGGCCGCCGCATACACGCGCCGGTAGTGTTCCAGACGCAGCGTCTTCATTTCTTCGTAAGCGGTAATCGCCTGTGCGTACGCCAGTTGCGCATTGGGGTCTTCGATGGCGCGATTGCCCATGTTCTTGCCCACCAAAGGCGTAGCAAAGTCACGGAAGGCTTCGGTTGCGCCCTTGAGTGCGCCGATGCAGGAATTGGACACCGCCGGAATAAACATCTGTGCAAACGGAATGCGATACAGCGGCGAGGTATTGAGTTCACGCCCCGGGTGGGCTGCTTCCACATGCTGGTTGGTGGCATGGGTGCGGTGCACCGGCACGAAGGCATCTTCGACCACGATATCGTGGCTACCGGTGGCCCTAAGGCCGATCACATCCCAGTTGCGCTCGATGCGGTAGTCGGACTTGGGCAGCAAAAAGGTGCGGTAGGTGTCGCCGCCCTTGCCTTCTGTGGGCTTGAGGTTGCCGCCGAGGAAGACCCAGTCGCAACGCTCGCAGCCGGTGGAAAAGCTCCAGCGCCCGCTGATGCGGTAGCCGCCGTCCACTTCGGTGACCTTGGCCACCGGCATATAGGTCGAGGCGATCAGCGTACTGTTATCCTCACCCCACACCTCCTGCTGGGCCTGATCGGAAAACAGGCCCAGCTGCCATGGATGCACGCCGACCACGCCATACATCCACGCTGTCGACATGCAGCCCTCGGCCAGCGCGAACTGCACCTCGGCAAACACGGACGGATGCATTTCGTAACCACCATAACGCTTGGGCTGCAGGATGCGGAACAGGCCGGCCTCCTGCATGTCGGCAATGGTGTCGGCCGGAATGGTCTGCTCGCGCTCGGCGCGCTCGGCACGTTCTTTCAGCGCCGGTATCAGCGCACGGGCACGCGCTATCAGTTGTTCGGCGGTGGCTTGGGTCATGGCATCTCTCCTGGCTTATCAAAGCCCCTATAGGCTGATGCAGATACTTTCACCTTGATGCCAGTGCGGAATCGTCTGATTGGATTAGGGGGCAAGCGGGATTCCGGGCCGGCCCTCCTAAGCCAATCAGACGATTCACCATGCCGGGGGGCAGGTAACACTGACGCGTCAATAGCCAAGGTGAGGCCTTATGAACGTCTATCCTTCCCCCATTCCCGAGGGGCGCTTCGTCACCCTGCCTGACGGGCTCAAACTGCATTACCACGATGAAGGCAGCGGCTTGCCGGTGCTGTGGCTGCACGGCAGCGGCCCGGGCGCCAGCGGCTACAGCAACTTCAAGGGCAATGTGCCGGCCTTTAACCATGCCGGCTACCGCTCGCTGGTGCTCGACCTGCCCGGCTTCGGCCTGTCCGGCAAACCGGATGATGTCGATTACGACCTCGATTTTTTTGTCGCCAAAGTGGCCGCCTTTCTTGA
>NZ_JBOFOO010000079.1:0-21720 GCF_051659485.1 Craterilacuibacter sp.
ACTCCAGCGTCAGCGCCCAGCCGCCCGAGCGGCGCATCCACTCGGTGGTGCCCATGCCGTAACGCGGATCGGTATTGAGCTGAATCTGGCGCGAGTCGGCCTCGCCAAAGTGCTCCACCCGCCGCTTCACCCCCAGCGCATAGGTCGACAGCCAGCCATCCACCGCACGATTTACCCCCAAACAGCGTGCCAGCTCCTCTTCCTTGGCCGCATGGACAAACGGTTCGAGTTCGCCGCGATTGTCGTGCGGCCCCATAAACACAAAAGCCTGTCCCTTGGACTGGAAGGAATGCAGATCAAGCAGCACATCGTGCTGTGCCAATAGCGGGCACAGCCAGTTGGCGATGCGGTCTTCGAACTCAAGGGGGATCTCGGTCGGTGACAGATTACGGTTGAGGTTGCGCTCACCCGAGCGCTCGCCCTTGTTGTAGGCCAGCGGATTGGTCACCGGCACCAAGGTTACGCAGCCTTGCTTGAGCACGCGTGCGCCGCTCTCGAATTCGGCCAGCAAACGGCGGATACCCAAGGTGCCGCAAACCTCGTTACCGTGCACGGCGCCCAGCACGATTAAGCGCGGACCGGCTTGGGGAGAGGCAAATTGGTAGGATGAAAATTGCAAAGGGATAGACATGGTGCGCTCGCAGTTTGGCAATCCCCAGAAGATAAACCGGATCACCACATCATGCCAATGCAGTTAGCACGCCCAAGTTCCCGCAAATCAGCCTGCGCTTGCCCTGAATCCCTAGCCTGGTGATGCCTGCCCGCAAAAAAAGCCCGCAACTTTGGCGGGCTTTTCAAGGAAACAGATGGGCTTAGCGCTTCAGCCTTGCCAACGCTTCCGCCATCGCATTATTGGCCGGCGCCTTTTCCACTGCCTTGCCCTTGCCGCCACGCGGGGCATCGCTGCGACCAGCCGGTGCACTGGAACGCTGGGCACCAGGCTCGTCACTCATGCGCATGGTGAGCGCGATGCGCTTGCGCGCGACCTCCACCTCCAGCACCTTGACCTGCACCACATCGCCGGCCTTGACCACGGTACGCGGATCATCGACAAACTTATTGGACAAGGCGGAAATATGCACCAGCCCGTCCTGATGCACGCCGATATCGACAAAGGCACCGAAGTTGGTGACATTGGTGACGCAACCTTCCAGCACCATGCCCGGCTGCAGGTGTTTGATGTCTTCCACTCCGTCCTGAAAGGTTGCGGTCTTGAACCCGGGGCGCGGATCGCGGCCGGGCTTCTCCAGCTCTTTGAGGATATCGAGCACGGTTGGCAGACCGAAGCGCTCATCGGTGTAATCGCTGGCATGCAGTGCCTTGATCGCACCGGCATCGCTGATCAGCTCGGACACGGCCCGGCCGGTACGCAGCACAATCTTCTCGACCACCGGATAGGCTTCCGGATGCACCGACGAGGCATCCAGCGGATTGTCGCCACCGCGTATGCGCAAGAAACCCGCAGCCTGTTCGAAGGTTTTTTCACCCAGACGCGGCACTTTCAATAGTGCCTTGCGGCTCTTGAAGGCACCGTTGGCATCGCGGTAGGCCACAATATTGGCGGCCAAGGTCGCATTCAGGCCCGAGATGCGGGTCAGTAGCGGCACCGAGGCCATATTCACATCGACACCAACCGCGTTGACGCAGTCTTCCACCACCGCATCCAGGCTGCGTGCCAGCTGGCTCTGGTTGACATCATGCTGGTACTGGCCGACACCGATGGACTTGGGGTCTATCTTCACCAGCTCGGCCAGCGGGTCCTGCAGGCGGCGCGCGATAGATACCGCACCGCGCAAGGAAACATCCAGCGCCGGAAATTCGCGTGCCGCCAGCTCGGATGCCGAATATACCGAGGCACCGGCCTCGGACACCACCACCCGCGTCATCGCCAATTGCGGCATGGCACGGGTCAGCTCTTCAGCCAGCTTGTCGGTTTCGCGGCTGGCGGTGCCGTTGCCGATGGCGATCAAATCGACATGATGGCGCGCTGCCAGTGCCGCCAGCGTGGCCAGCGAGCCGTTCCAGTCACGACGCGGCTCGTGCGGATAAACGGTGGCCGTGTCCAGCAGCTTGCCGGTGGCGTCGACCACCGCGACTTTCACGCCGGTGCGTATGCCCGGATCCAGCCCCATGGTGGCACGCGGTCCGGCAGGCGCCGCCAGCAACAGATCATGCAGGTTGCCGGCAAACACCTTGATCGCCTCGGCATCGGCGGCGTCTTTCAGCCGGCCCAACAGCTCCAGTTCCAGCGACAGGAAGATCTTGGCACGCCAGCACAGGCGCACGCCATCCAGCAGCCATTTGTCTGCAGCGCGTCCCTTGTCGGCCACACCGAAGCTACCGGCGATCAGGCCTTCATAAGCCGAACGCTCGGTAACCGGCGTTTCGTCCGGCTGGTATTTCAGTGCCAGCGTCAGTACGCCCTCGTTGCGCCCGCGCAGCAAGGCCAGCGCGCGGTGCGACGGCGTGCTGCGGATAGGCTCGCGATGGGCAAAGTAATCGGAGAATTTGGCGCCTTCCGCTTCCTTGCCGGCGACCACCACGCCGGCAAGCTCACCCTCTTTCCACAGCTTGTCGCGCAAAGTGCCCAGTAGCACGGCATCTTCGGCAAAGCGTTCGATCAGGATGGCGCGGGCGCCGTCCAGTGCCGCCTTTACGTCGGCCACACCCTTATCGGCGGCGACATAGGCGTCAGCGGTTTCTTCCGGAGACTGCGCCGGGTTGGCCAGCAGGCTGTCGGCCAAGGGCTCCAGACCGGCTTCACGCGCAATCTGGGCGCGGGTACGGCGCTTGGGCTTGTACGGCAGATACAGGTCTTCGAGCAGGGTCTTGTTGTCGGCCGCCATAATGGCCGCCTCCAGCGCCGGGCTCAGCTTGTCCTGCTCGGCAATGCTCTTGAGTATGGTGTCGCGGCGGGCATCAAGCTCGCGCAGGTAAACCAGACGCTCGGCCAGGAGGCGCAACTGGGTGTCGTCCAGACCCCCGGTCACTTCCTTGCGGTAGCGGGCGATAAAGGGCACGGTCGCGCCCTCGTCTATCAATTCAACAGTCGCGACAACTTGCGCCTCGCGGACATTCAGTTCGGCAGCCAAGCGGCTGGCAATAGACTTGATCATGCGGCTTTTCTGTCTTGGCGAAGAAAAGCCGCTACTGTACCGGCAGGAAGCGCCTGCGCCAATCTTTTAGCAGCAGGAAACCCGCAGCCACACGCCATAAAATCCGGGCACATAGCCACGCTTTAGCATCAGCAGCACAATTCCATGCCTGGCCCAGCGAGTGTCAAGCCGCGCAGGCACGAACAAATGCATCAACCAAGGGTGCAGACTGTCCTTGTAAAGCAGCACGCTCGGGCTGGAACAAGGTGGCAACAAAGAAAGGATGGGCATCCAGTTCGATAGCGCGGATTTCAGCGGTAGCATCATCGGCAGCCGCACGCAAGGGTCCTGCCAGCAATGCAGACTGAAACTGGGGATTCAGCCCAAAGCGACAACGATAAGCTTCGTTTATTTCGCGCAGTCCGTACGCTGTGCTGATACGGCGCCCAGGCCATAGCCGTATCGTTTCGGTGACTTCAACCAACGCACACGCCAAGGGTGAAATCACGGCACGCGCAGCATCCGGCGTCGTTTCTGCATGCTCGGCATCATCCCAGCCCAGTACATTGCGGGCGTACTCAAGCACCGCATGCTGAAAACCGCCACAAGTACCCAAAAACGGCACTTCGGTTTCGCGCGCATGGCGGATGGCTAGCAGTGCACCTTCCATATTGCGATAAGGACTGGCCGGTACGCACCACACCCCATCGAAACCGGAAATGCGTGTAGCCGCAATAATTTCCGTAGTGGGGATCCACTCGAAACCGACTTCGATACCACATGCTTCGCCGGCGCTTTGCAGTGCTAGCGGAATGGCCCTGTGAGCAGGCACCGATGCGCTGTAATCGCCAACCAGAGCGATGCTGACGCGGTTTTTCATGCCCCTACCTTCCATTTACTCGCCAAATACAAGATTTGATACCTTTAGAGCGCAGACAACAAAAAACACACACCTCACGCCGGATGATGATGCATGCTTGGCGCGGAAAAAGCATACGGCACAGAACGCTTCAGACCGAATCGCCCAACTTCAGCCAGACTTGCGCCTCTTCTACCGTTTCGAAATGGTGCGACTTGGCATCGGACAGCATGCCGGCAATATGCGTCGCCAGCTTGATCCACACATCCTCGACCACCAGCGCGATACGACCGAAGTTCTCTTCGTGCGCACGCATGAATTTCACTTCTTCCAGCGCCATATCGATGGTGAAGTCCTTGAGTTCGGACAAATCCAGCAATATATCCGGCTTGCCATGTTCGCCGGAACGCTTCATCAGCGCTTCTTCGAACAGCTTGAAGTCGGCCAGCGTAAACTCGCCATACAAGGCCACATCAAGGCCATAGTCCTGCTCGCGGATGGAAATCATGCGGTATACCTCCTGAAGTCATTCATGCAGTTAACATTCTAACGCCGACTGGCGAGCATGCCACTGATCACGATCAATATAATTGCGCCGGCAGACGGCAGCGACAAAGACTCGTCCCATAACAGCACACCCAGCAAGGTGGAAAACACCACGGTCAGATACGACAAATTAGCCGCTGCCAGCTTGCTGCCCAGCCGGTAAGCGCGGGTCATCGCCAGCTGGGCGATAGTCGCCGTGATCCCCATCCCGGCTACCAGCAGCATGGTATGGCCATCCATGCCCTGCCAGCCTTCCAGCGTCACCAGTACCGTGCCGCCCAGCGTCGCGACCAGTGCAAAATAGAACACGATGCGCCATTCAGGCTCACCCAGTCGCGCCAACTCCCGTACATGCAGGTAAGACCAGCCGGCCAGCAAACCGGAACAGAGCCCCAGCAAGCCGACAAACCAGGCGTCACTGGCCAGTGTCGGACGCAATAGCAGTACGACGCCGCCAAAACCCAGCGCCAGCGCCATCAGCGCACGTGAAGACAGCTTTTCGCACAGCAGGACGACCGACAGCAAAGCGAGAAACATCGGCGAGGTATAGTTGAGCGTGACGGCAGTAGCCAGCGGCAGATGGGCAATGGCATAAAAATAAAACAGCAGCGAGGTATAGGCCAGCACCCCTCGCTTGAGGTGGCGGCCAAGGCAAGGCGTGGCAAAACGCTGGCCCTTGAGCAAGGCAGGAATCCCCAGCAGCAGCACGCCGCTCAGGGTCCGCCAAAACACCAGCGCGGTAGACGACAAGCTGGCCGAACCCAGTTTGACAAACACGCCCATCATGGCAAAAAAAACGGCCGCCACGACCATCCAGCCAGCCCCCAGAGAAAACCCCCGCAAGCCGATGGGTAAAAAATACTTATTCATGGTGTTCCAGAAAAATTGAGGACTTCAGCGCCGCGCCGCCAGCACCCCGGACAGAATCACCAGCGTAATAGCCAGCAGGCTATCCGCCCCCATGGGTTCCCCCCACAAGACGGCACCGAACAAGGCGGAAAAGACCACGGTCACATAGGCGAGGCTCGCCACCAGAAAGCGCCGCCCTTCCTGATACGCGCGGGTCATCGCCAGTTGGCCGGCCAGCCCGAATAGTGCAATGCCCAGCACCGGCAGGATGTTATCCGCGCTCAGCGTGGTAAAACCCGGACCACACAGCAGGAGTAGCAAACCAAAACCGCTGGCAATCCAGAAAAACCAGAATACCGTGCGCCACGACGGCTCGCCCAACTGCCCCAGCTCCCGCACCTGAAACACCGCCAGCCCCGCGCACACGCCTGAGCCCAAGCCGATCAGGGTCGCGAGCCAGGCATCCGAATCAAAACCGGGCTTGAGCAGCAGAACCATGCCGGCAAAACCCAAAGCCAGCGCCAGCACCAACATGGGGGTCGGCCGGTCGCGCAGCTTGAGCATGCACAACAGCACAAAGAACAGCGGTGACGTGTAGTTCAGGGTAATAGCCGTCGACAGCGGCAGATGGCTTAGCGCATAAAACAGCATCGCCATCGAAACATAACCTATGCTGCTGCGTTTCAGGTGCGCCGGGAAATTCGCAGTAAGCGGCGACTGGCCGCGCAGCCACATAACGGCAGACAGCGCTATGGCACCCAGCAAGGTGCGCCAAAACAAAAGTTCGGTCGAGGGGAAAGAACGGGCGCCTATTTTGACGAAGACCCCCATCAGGGCGAACGATAGCGCGGCCAGCACCATCCAGCCGGCCCCCAGCCGGCCCTCACGCAGACGCAGCCACAGTGCCAGTCTCGGGCTGACGGTCATACTCACGGCGGGCCTCGTTTGCCGTTCAGCGAAAATTTGAGACACAAACTGGAGAAAGGCTGGCGGTAACGCTTGAACTCGGACGCATTGGCACTGCAGTCGGCTTCAAATAGCCGGCGCGATGCGGTATCCAGCTGCAAGACTTTCTGATGGCGGCGCACAATCCACAAACCGTTCTGGACATTCTCGCTTTCGCGATAATCCAGCAGCAAACGCCCGGTCTTCTCATCCAGTTCGATACGGCTGGCCGCTTCACGCCCGCCACTGGCCTTGCGGTAAGGCTTGGCCAAACGCTGCAAGGTCTCGCGCTTGCCCAAGCGCCGCATCAGAAATACGGCGCGCGCATCGCCGCGCTCCCTATCCTCCATGCGTCGGGGCAGGACTAACAGGCTGCGACGCTTTTTTTCGTTTTTGACACTGAGTTTCCACTGTGCCGGCAGCTCAAAAGATAAAGGCCAGACCGTATCGCGATAAGGCGCAGCCCAAGCCGTAAACGGCAGGCAGCACAACAGGAAAAACAACAGAAACCGACGC
This sequence comes from Craterilacuibacter sp., assembly GCF_051659485.1. Taxonomy (NCBI): domain Bacteria; kingdom Pseudomonadati; phylum Pseudomonadota; class Betaproteobacteria; order Neisseriales; family Neisseriaceae; genus Craterilacuibacter; species Craterilacuibacter sp. Next base: position 6,811 of record NZ_JBOFOO010000079.1, read on the forward strand.
GGCATAACAGGGGGATAGGCTTTATAAAGGGTGGCGGAAAAGCCCGCACAGCGCCATTCTGCCTCAAACACTACTTATGACACCAGAAAATACGCGACAAAAGTGGCCTCGCCTCGGGCCGGCTAGCCATCACCTGCCGTATCAGTCCAAAAAATATCTCTTTGTCGTAATTAGGCGTTTGTTTTAAAGTTGGTCCACAAATACAAGCGTTGATAATAAAAAACAAACGAACGAGGAGACACACCATGTCAATACAAGCTATCACCGAATGGTTTATTCCGGAGCCTATCCGCCAGCAGCAAGAGTTGCTGATACGTGCACGCACCATTATCAGCGCAGCGCTGACCGCCGGCCTGATCGCCCCGCTGTTTGCCCTGTCCTATTACAAGCTCAACCACACGGCCATGGCCGATGGCATCATGGCCGGCGGCATCGCCTTACTCGCCGGCGCCCTGATACTCAAGCTAACCGGCATGCTCAGGCTGGTCAGCGAATACACGGCACTTTGCATGCTGGCCATGGTCAGCTGGATGGTGTTTGTCAACGGCGGCATCATGTCGACCAGTATCATGTGGTACGCCGCTGTCCCTATGGCCGCCGTTTTTATCGGTGGTCGTATTTCCGGCATGGTGTGGGCCGTACTGACCATGGTCGCCATCGGCATTATGCTGCTGCTATCGACAGATGCCGGCTGGCTGCCAGCCAACCCCATCGCCCATACCGAATTCCCTAAACTGCAGGCCAAGTCGCTAGTTGGGCTGACACTCACCGTTTTTATCCTGTCGCTCTCTTTCGAGCGAGCCAAGTCGCGCGGCTTCGAAAAACTGGAAGAGGCGCGCAGGGAAGCCGAAACCGCCACACAGGCCATGCAAGACATGATGGAGCAAGTGACGCGCTCTATTCAGGCCGCTACCGGTGAAAGCCACGACATTGCCAGCAGCTCGACACTGATGGCACGCACCATGTCCGAACAGCGCCAGCGAACCGAAATGATGGCGAGCGAAACAAGACAAATGTCCGGTATGACGCAGCATAACGCCGCGGAATCACAGCGGGCGGCGATGATGGCGCAAGCAGCAGGTACGGCAGCGAGCGAAAGTGGTACGAGCATGGACGCCGCCGTGCTTCAGCTCAATCAGGCACGAGCCGTCATTGATGCAGCAGCGACCAAGCTGGAGGTACTGGGTCAGCGTAGCACCGAGGTAGACGGCATCGTACAGATGATCAGGGAGATCGCTGACCAGACCAACTTGTTGGCACTCAATGCCGCCATTGAGGCCGCTCGCGCCGGTGAATTCGGCCGCGGCTTCGCCGTTGTCGCTGACGAGGTCAGAAAGCTGGCTGAACGTACGCAAAAAGCCACGCTGGATATAGGCAGCAAAATACAGCTGATTCAGGAAGGCACCCAGTCATCGATTGTTGCCATGCGCGAGGGTAATAGCCAGATGCGTGCGGGACGCGAATACACACTGTCTGCACAAGAAAAACTGACGGGAATGATAGACAGCACACTGGAACTGGCTCGCCTGCTGCAAACGGTATCCGCTGCAGAAATGCAGCAGAATGAAGGATTCAGCCATTTTTCCGGCAATATTGCATCGGTAGACAATGCCAGCCGTGCCTTATCGGCGGAAACCGAAACGATAGCCCATGCTACACAAAGTCTGGACAAGTTAATGGCCGAGCTAGGGGCGTTAATATCCACGTTTCAGGCGCGATCCATGAATAAGACCACCCCGTCCATTCAGGACATGGAACCACGCTATAGCCTGCGCCCAGCATAAACCCGTGCAGTCCTTGTTGCGAGGACTGTACGGCATAAAAATAGCCATAGCTGGGGTTTCACCCCCATCAAGCATGATTAAAAGCAAGGTTTACACGATTCCCCCTCGCTTTTTCAGCTGCATGCTCTACAGTAAATGCAGGATCTGGCTCTCCCTTACAGGGTGTAGGGTTCTTGCACAGCAAGCTGTTTTTCCTTGGGGCGTCGTGGTTCCCCCTTGCCACGGCGCTTCTTTTTTGCCTGCAAGAAATGCCAGTATGCAATGACATACAATTGCATGCTAGTGAAGCACTGCTTACACTGCCCGATCTGAATCCTACCGGAATGCCCGATGAGCGCGCCCATTTACCAATACGCCCCACTTGCCCTGAATGGGCAGGCTCTGCCTTTCAGCCAGTTTGAAGGCCAAGTGCTATTGATCGTCAATACTGCAAGCGAATGCGGTTTTACCCCGCAATACACCGCACTGGAAGCCCTGTTCCAGCGCTATCGCGAGCGCGGGCTGACTGTCATCGGCTTTCCCTGCAACCAGTTTGGCAATCAGGAGCCCGCTTCTGCCACAGAAATCGGTGCGTTCTGTCAGAAAAACTTCGGCGTCACCTTCCCGCTTATGGACAAAATCGACGTCAACGGCAAGGCGGCCAGCCCCCTGTGGCAGTATCTGAAGGCAGAAAAACCGGGCTTACTTGGCTTGCCGGCCATCAAGTGGAACTTCACCAAATTCCTGATCGACCGCCAAGGCCAGGTCATCAAGCGTTTTGCCCCGCAGACCACACCGGAATCACTAGCCAGCGACATCGAAGCCCTGTTGTAACCGATGAAAACCTGCCGCTTTATAGAAGCGGCAGGTTTCATCAAGCCCCTTCGAAACCGGCCAGCACATTGACGGCATTGATCCCAATAGGCTCAACCGCATAGCCGCCTTCAAAGCAGAACTGGGTCGGTATCCCCAAACGCGACAGGCGCGCCCCCATGCGGGTAAAGTCATCGTGCTGCAGTGCGAAACGTGAAATCGGATCGCCCTCGTAGGTATCGACCCCTAATGAAATCACCAAGGCATCCGGGGCATAAGCGGCAATACGGGCACAGGCTGCATCCAGTGCCGCAAACCAGGTCGGGGCATCGGTACCGGCACTCAGCGGATAATTGACGTTATACCCCAAGCCCTCGCCTTCGCCTTCTTCGTCGGCAAACCCGAGAAAAAACGGGTATTCGCTACGCGGGTCGCCGTGTATAGACAGGAACAGCACATCGGCACGCTGGTAGAAGATGTCCTGCGTACCATTGCCGTGATGGTAATCGACATCCAGCACCGCCACGCGGCGGGCGCCGCCGTCACGCAAGCGCTGCGCGGCAATAGCGGCATTATTGAAGTAGCAATAGCCGCCACAGTAATCACGCGCGGCGTGATGGCCAGGCGGACGCGTCAGCGCGAACACGGCCTTGTCTCCGGCTAACAGGCGATCCGCCGCCGTCAATGCCACATTCGCGGCACCGGTAATGGCAGGCCAGGTACCTGCCGTCAGCGGCGTACCTGCATCCATGGAGTAATAACAGAGCTGGCCTTCTACATGCTCGGGAATCTTGCTGCGTAAACGCCGCACCTGCCACATTTTGGGCAAGGCATCCCAATCGCGCCCGCTTGCCGACCAGCGCTGCCAGGCATCTTCCCAAAAGCGCACATAGCCCTCATCGTGCACTTTGAGAATGGGATCGAGGCCATGGACTTGCGGAGGAAGCACCTCGCCCAGCGCAGTGGCAATTACCCGTTCCAGCACCATATCGGCGCGGGAAGGTTTTTCAAAGCTGGGGGTCAGCGTACCGTTGTAGAGTTCGGCTCGGCCTTGGTGCAGGCGGTGGTCATCGGTATAGACAGTCAGCATGGCTTTTCCTGACGCAGAAAAAACATCATGCTGCGCTGATTTTGATCGTCAGGTCAAACACGGCATTCACCCTGTTTGAGCCTGCGCAACAGTAGTTTTAAGCGATATCGCCATCCACGTAAAACCAGCGCCCATCCTCGAACACAAAGCGGCTGTTTTCCTGCAGCCGCTGCGCCCGCCCCCCCACTTTGTAGCGTGCGACAAATTCGACCCGACCCACGGTGTCGCCGGGCACACCCTGCTCCAGAGCGACAATATCCAGACCCAGCCATTTCACCGGGTCTTCATCCAGCGCAAGGCATTCAGGACGGGTAGAGGGATGCCAGCTGCCCAACAGGTAGGCCTCGTCTTTTTTGACGTAAGCGCTATAGCGCGAACGCATCAGCGCCTGCGCACTGTACGCAATCGCGGCGCCGTTCAGATAGGGTGCGCAACACGCAGCAAATGCCAGACCACTGCCACAAGGGCAGGAATCGGCCGGAACAGGGGTTTTCATTGCAAAGGCGGAAGGCTGTAAACCTTCATCAGGAAATTGGTAAAGGCGGGATCAGCGGGGCGAGGGCTTAAATGCAGCCAGCGCCGTTGCCAGTTTTTCAGCATGTCGAACATGCGGTTGTGTGCACCGGATGGCGTCACCAGATTCGTATCCCGCGCCACAGCCAACTGCCGGTATTGACGGAATACCTCATCATCCACACTATTACGCCCGACCCATGCCAGACGCGCACGGCCCAGCGCATCAGCCGCCTGCGTGCGGTTCATCCGGCTAGCCTTGACTTCTTCAGCCAGCCGATTGGCTTCGAACAACAGGCGTTCGCTATTGCCTTGTGTCGCCGGTGCGACAATTTCAGGTTTTGGCTTAGGCGTAATGGTGACCGGCGTAGCGGACTTGAAAGGATCAAATCCGGCGCAGCCGGCCAGCAGCAAGGCCGAGGCGAGAACAGGAAGCAGAAGTGGTTTCATGCTCCCCATTCTATACGACCACGCCACATCTGCCAGCCCAAGCCTCATGCCAGATCTTCAAACAGGGGTGTAGACAGGTAACGCTCGCCAAACGAAGGCACAATCACCACAATCAGCTTGCCGGCGTTTTCACTCTTGCGCGCCAGTTGCAGCGCCGACCAGACGGCAGCACCGGACGAGATGCCGACCAGCAGACCTTCTTCTTTGGCCAGTGCCCGCGCCGTAGCGAAGGCATCGTCATTCTTGACGCGAATCACTTCGGCGTAAATGGCAGTGTCCAGAATGGCAGGTACGAAGCCTGCCCCTATGCCCTGCAAGGGGTGCGGCCCCTTGGTGCCACCGGACAGTACCGGCGACGCATCCGGCTCGACTGCGACCACGCGCACGCCCGGTTTGTGCTCTTTCAGGAAAGAACCCACACCGGTAATGGTGCCGCCGGTACCGACGCCGGAGACAAAAATATCAAGCTGACCGTCGGTATCGCGCCAGATTTCCTCAGCCGTGGTGCCGTAATGAATGGCGGGGTTGGCGGGATTTTCAAACTGCTGTGGCATGAAGTGGGTATCGGGATGGGCATCCACCAGTTCGCGCGCCCTGGCAATCGCCCCGCCCATACCCTCAGGCCCCGGCGTCAGGATCAGTTCGGCACCGTAGGCTTTTAGCAACATGCGCCGCTCGCGGCTCATGGTTTCCGGCATGGTGATCACCAGCTTGTAGCCGCGCGCTGCGCACACCATGGCCAGACCGATACCGGTATTCCCCGAGGTCGGCTCCACAATTACCGTATCCGGACCGATTTTTCCGGCTTTTTCTCCGGCATCTATCATCGCCACCGCAATACGGTCCTTGACCGAATGCGCAGGATTGTAAAATTCGAGTTTGACGACCACATCGGCCACACAGCCTGCAGTCACGCGATTAAGCTTGACCAGGGGCGTGTTACCTATCAGGTCGGTTACCGTATTGGCGATGCGCATAAACTGCCTCTCCTAAGTAGAATGAGCGGATACCGCTGGTGCACACATCTTAAACAGAATAACAACATCAAACATAATATCTATTTTTTATAAGAAAGAAACCAAGTCTCTCCCTATGCAACAAGAACCCCTGATTCCGCTGCAAGGCTGGCGCCGCAAGCTGTACATCATCATCTTCGAAGCCGACACCCGCGCCGGTCGCACATTCGATATTCTGCTGCTGCTCGCCATCGTCGCATCGGTGCTATGCGTGATGCTGGAAAGCGTTGCCGGCATCCGCAACAGTTACGGCACGCAGCTGAAGGTACTGGATGTGCTGTTTGCCCTGTTTTTTACCGTCGAATACATCTTGCGCCTGGTCTGCGTACACAAGCCCATACGCTACGCCAGAAGCTTTTTCGGCATCATCGACCTGCTGGCGGTGCTGCCCTTCTATCTGGGCCTGTTCATTCCCGGCAGCCACTTCCTCGCCGACATCCGCATCCTGCGCCTATTACGCCTGTTCCGTATCTTCAAGCTGACCCACTATATCGGTGAAGCGCAGCAACTGCGGCGCGCGCTGATGGCCAGCCGCCGCAAGATCACCATTTTTCTGGCCACCGTCATTTCGCTGGTCATCATTCTGGGGACGCTGATGTATTTGATCGAAGGCCCCGAGCATGGTTTTACCAGCATCCCGCAAAGCATCTACTGGGCCATCGTCACCCTGACCACGGTCGGCTTTGGCGACATCACGCCCAAGACGGTCGCAGGGCAGGCGCTGGCCAGCCTGGCCATGATCATGGGCTACGGCATCATTGCCGTGCCGACCGGCATTGTCACCGCCGAGCTCGCCCGAAACCACAACGCCTCTCCGGAGGTGCATTCGGGCACGCGTTTGTGTCCGCACTGCTTCACCGAAGGGCATGACTGGGATGCACTGTACTGCAAGCATTGCGGCGGCACGCTGCCGCGCCCGGCCAAGGATGTGGCGAGCTGAATCAGCGCGCGGGCAGCCCCCGCGCCCGCAAAATGGTACGCACCAGTTGCTCGCATGCCTGTGCCAGCAACGCGGGCGTCTGCGCCATCGCCTCGGCCAGCGTCATCGGCCCGCTACACAGCGAAACACAGCCATCGAATGCCGCCGCCAGCTGACCGGCAGCATCCGGCCTTAGCGCCCCCGACACCAGCGACACCGGCACACCGGCTGCGCGTGCCCACTGCGCCACTGCAAACGGCGCCTTGCCCGACAGCGTTTGCACATCACTGGCGCCCTCGCCGGTCAATACCCAGTCAGTACTCGCGAGTGCCGGATACAGACCGGTATGCGCAGCTAGCGCGCCAGCCCCCGGCAGGCGCCGCCCTCCCAGCCATGACAAGGCCCAGCCCATGCCACCGGCCGCACCGGCGCCCGGCAGGCGGGCCAGAGTCTCAGCGCCGGCCAGCATGGCCACTCTTGCCAGCAGGGCATCAAGTTCAAACACATCGGCGGCCTGCAAGCCTTTTTGCGGACCAAAAACGGCGGATGCCCCCCGTTCACCAACAAGCGGATTATCGACATCGGACCAGACTTCAATACCAACACCCGCCAAACACGGGTGCAGTGCCGAGGCATCGATGCCCGCTACCGCGAGCAAGCCATTCGGACAGGGTGCCAGCATCCGTCCCTTAGCATCCAGAAAACGGACACCCAATGCCGCAAGCAAACCGGTGCCGCCATCATTGGTGGACGAGCCACCCAACGCCAGCGCCAAGCGTGTGGCGCCCTGCTCCAGCGCATCGCGCATCAGCTCGCCGACACCAAAACTGCTGCGCTCCAGCACCGGCACGCCCGGCGCATCCGACAGGGGTACGACCTGTGCAACTTCAATCAGCGCACTGCCGTCGGGCAGACGCAGATAAGCTGCCTTCCGCGGCCGTCCGCCTGCATCCTGCACCACCCGCGCGCACCACTGTCCGCCGATCGCGGCGTATACCGCATCCAGCGTGCCCTCACCGCCATCGGCCATGGGTTTGAGCATCACGACGGCGTCAGGATCCGCCCGGCGCACACCAGTTGCCATTGCCGCCGCGACCTCGGCGGCAGCCAGCGAACCCTTGAAGCTATCGGGAGCGATTAGCCAGCGCATCGTACTCTCCACAAAAAAGGCCATTCTATGCCATGATTCTGGCAGACAGGCACGCCCTGCTGGACTTGGCAGCATGGCGACCGGAAACTGGCAAGCCAAGCTATGCAAAAGGAGCAAGAATATGCAATTAGTGTGCCCGGCCTGCGCCGCCAAAAACCGCGTACCCGATGCCCGCCTGCGTGACGCGCCAAAATGCGGAAAATGCGGACAGGCACTGATGGCCGCTGAGCCCGCCACCTTGAATGATGCCTCGCTGCCGGCGTTTATTGCCGGCACACAGCTACCGGTACTGGTCGACTTCTGGGCCACATGGTGCGGCCCGTGCCAAACGATGGCACCACAGTTCGCAGCCGCCGCCCGGCAGGCGCCAGAAATACGTTTTGCCAAGGTCGATAGTGATGCAGCCGCGCAGGCATCGGCGCACTACGCCATCCGCAGCATCCCCACCCTATTGCTATTCAAGGACGGACGCGAAATCGCTCGCCACAGCGGCGCTATGCCGGCGACACAGATCCTCGCCTGGGCGCGCGCTGCGCTGGCAGGCGCAGGCTGACTACGCCTTTTCCAATCCCAAGCACCGAGGCCCTGTCGCATGAAAACCTGGCATATGTACCTGTTAAGCCTGTTACTACTCGCCCCGCTGCCGGCGCTAGCCGACAATGAAATCCGGCAGCAAGCCCTTGTTTTCAAAAAAGGAATGAGCAGTACCCAAGTCAAGGGACAGCTCAAGGGCTACCAGACTATCGACTACCAACTGCGCGCACGCGCGGGGCAAAAGATACGCATCGACTTCGCACCAAGCAATCGTTCCGCCTACTTCAACCTGAACCCGCCGGGCTCGGAACAGGCACTATTTATCGGCGCGACGCGGGGCGATCATTACGCGGGTGTACTGCCTGCCGACGGCGTCTACACCCTACGCGTCTATCTGATGCGTAATGCGGCGCGGCGCAATGAAACTACGCGCTACACACTCAAGGTCGGCATAGACCCGGCCGTACAAGCGCCCAGCCATGCCCCCGCAGCGGCGGCTTTCGACAAGGTATTGAGCCTGCAAGGCATCAGCTTTCACGTCATGGCAGGCAATGAAGGCTCACTCAATCAGCTCACCATCATCCCGTCCGGACTCAAGGGCAGCAATGCCCCCATCAAGCGCGAAATCGACGGCAGCGTCAGTGGCGCCGAGATAGAAGACCTCAATGCCGACGGCTCGCCCGAGCTCTATGTCTATGTTAATTCGGCCGGCAGCGGCAGCTATGGATCGCTCGTTGCCTACGCAGCCAACCGCATAAAATCGCTCAGCGAAATCAGCCTGCCGGATCTGGCTACCGACAAAAAACTGTCGCCAGGCTATCAGGGGCATGATGCCTTCGCTGTCGGCGAGGGACGGTTGCTGCGTCGTTTCCCTATTTATCAGGAAGGCGATATCAATGCCAAGCCAACTGGCGGCATGCGCCAGATCCAGTACCGTCTGGTGCCAGGCGAAGCGGGTTGGCAATTGAAAGCAGACAAGGTAGTGACGTACTGAAAACATCAAGAGAGGTGGTTTAAAGCAAGAAAGGGCCGCCATCCGGCGGCCCTTTCCAAGCGTGCATCAATAGATAAAGCGCGCCTTCAGATTGCCCAGCATAAAGGTGTCGACGATGGACTCGGCACGCTCACGCGCACCGCCACGCTTGTGGCCTTTTTTCGCCACAATCAGTTCGTTCTTCATCGAGTGTTCCCAGCCGACCAGCTCGGTCACCGTCAGCTGGTAGCCATGCGACTCCAGTAGCAGGCAACGCAATACATTGGTGAGCTGGCTGCCGAACTCGCGGGTGTGGATGCCATGGCGCACGATTTCCCCCAGCGGGGTGCCGGCCAACAGCCGGGCCTTGACCTGACGCAGTTCGGCAGCCACCTCGGCCTGACAGCACGGCACCAGCACGATATATGGCGCGTTCTTTTCCAGCGCAAAGCGGATGGCATCATCGGTGGCGGTATTGCACGCATGCAAAGCGGTGACAATGTCGACCTGCTTGCCGATGGCAGAGTCAGAAATCGACTCGGCTACCGTCTCGTTGATAAAACGCATGCGCGCAAAACCCAGACGCTCGGCCAGCGCGGCGGTGGTCTTGACCAGTTCTTCGCGTGTCTCGATGCCGATGACCTCGCCGGTATTCAGCGCCTTGAGCACCAGATCGTACAAGATGAAACCGAGATAAGACTTGCCGGCACCGTGGTCGACGATGGTGACATCGCCCTTTTCTGCCACCACTTCGCGGATCAAGGGCTCGATAAACTGCACCAGATGGTAAACCTGCTTCAGCTTGCGGCGGCTGTCCTGATTGAGCTTGCCATCACGGGTCAGGATGTGCAGCTCTTGCAATAGTTCGACTGACTGTTCGGGCTTGATGTCGTAATTCTGTGCCATGAAGGTCTTTCTTAGATGGGCTGTGCGCTCAGAGTGTGCGATGGCGTCTCGTATTCGCGCTGCGCGGCAATGACGGCCAGCTCATAGCGCCCCAGACGCGCGGTTTCTTCCAGTACGCCGTAAACGGCGGCGGCACAGTGTTCCAGCGCGGCTTTAAGGTTCTTGCCGGATAGAAGGCCGACCAGAAACAGGCCGGAGGTCATATCGCCAACACCGACCGGGTCGCGAGCAAAATCGAAGATGGGGCGCGCGATCAGCCAGGCTTCATCTTGCGACACCACCAGCATTTCGAAATGTCCGGGATGCTTGTCAGCGTAGTGCAGATGCTTGACCAGCACCACGCGCGGGCCCATCAGCAGTACCGCACGGGCCGCCGCGACGATATCGGCCAGCGTAGGCAAGCTGTGACCGGCAATGATTTCCAGCTCCAGCTGATTGGGCGAAACAATATCGGCCAAAGGCAGCGCCTCGTTGACCAAAAATTCCGCCACACCGGGGGCAACAATACAGCCCTTGGCCGGGTGACCCATCACCGGGTCGCAGTGATACAGCGCTGCCGGATTGGCCACCTTCACTTGGCGCACCGCATCCAGTATCTGGGCGCCCTGTTCGGCACTACCGATATAGCCGGACAATACCGCGCTACATTCATGCAGCGCATCAATGGCAGCGATTCCGCTGGCCAGTTCGCTGATCTCGGACGATGGCATCACCATGCCGGCCCAGTGCCCGTACTGGGTATGATTGGAAAACTGCACGGTATGTAGTGGCCAGACATTGGCCCCCATGCGCTGCATCGGGAATACGGCTGCACTATTGCCGGCATGGCCGTACACCACATGCGACTGGATGGACAGGATGTTCATATTTTTGCTCCGGCACTTGCGAGCCACTCTAAATGGAAAAGCCCGCCGGCAATGGCGGGCAGGCATTGCAGGATGGGTTACGGCCTTTGACCTAACCCATCCTACCCAACACACCAGTCTTAGCGGATGACCGGCTTGTAACGGATACGCTTGGGCTTGGCACCCTCTTCACCCAGACGCTTACGCTTGTCGGCTTCGTATTCCTGATAGTTGCCGTCAAAGAAGGTCCACTGCGACTCGCCTTCCGCCGCCAGAATATGGGTGGCGATACGGTCGAGGAACCAGCGATCGTGCGAAATCACGAACACGGTACCGGCATACTCGAGCAAGGCATCTTCCAGCGCACGCAGGGTTTCTACGTCAAGGTCGTTGGATGGTTCGTCCAGCAGCAGGACATTGCCGCCCTTGAGCAGGGTCTTGGCCATGTGCAGGCGGCCACGCTCACCCCCGGACAGCATGCCGACCTTCTTCTGCTGGTCTGCACCCTTGAAGTTGAAGCGTCCCAGATAAGCACGGCTGGACATCTCGAACTTGCCGACGGTAATCAGGTCGTTGCCGTCCGCCACATCCTGGAATACGGTTTTTTCGCTGCTCAGCTCTTCGCGGCTTTGCGCCACGTACGCCATCTGCACCGTCTGGCCGATCTTCACTGCACCGGAATCCGGTGTTTCCTGCCCGGCAATCATCTTGAACAGCGTCGACTTACCGGCACCGTTGGGGCCGATAATGCCGACAATCGCGCCGGCCGGCGCCTTGAAGCTCAGATTATCGATCAACAGGCGGTCACCAAAGCCCTTGGACACGCCATCGAATTCGATAACTTCATTCCCCAGACGCTCGGCCACCGGAATAAAGATTTCCTGTGTCTCGTTACGCTTCTGGTGTTCGAACGACGACATTTCCTCGAAGCGGGCAATACGCGCCTTGGACTTGGCCTGACGCCCTTTCGGGTTCTGGCGTACCCACTCCAGTTCCTGCTTCATCGCCTTCATGCGCGCGCCTTCGCTCTTGGATTCCTGCTCCAGACGCGCTTCTTTTTGCTCCAGCCAGCTGGAGTAGTTACCCTTCCACGGAATGCCTTCGCCACGGTCGAGTTCCAGAATCCATTCGGCCGCATTGTCGAGGAAGTAGCGATCGTGGGTGACCGCAACCACGGTGCCGGGGAAGCGCACCAGAAACTGTTCCAGCCATTCAACCGACTCGGCATCCAGGTGGTTGGTCGGTTCATCCAAGAGCAGCATATCGGGCTTGGACAGCAACAGCTTGCACAGCGCGACGCGGCGCTTTTCACCACCGGACAAGGGGCCGATCTTGGCATCCCATGGCGGCAGGCGCAACGCATCGGCAGCCAGTTCCAGCTGCAGCTCGACGTTATCACCGGCACCGGCCGAGATAATGGCTTCCAGCTTGCCCTGCTCTTCGGCCAAGGCATCAAAGTCGGCATCGGGTTCGGCGTAGGCGGCGTAGACCTCTTCCAGACGCTTTTGTGCGCCCATCACTTCGCCCATGCCGCTTTCGACTTCTTCGCGCACGGTTTTTTCTGCGTCCAGCTCCGGCTCCTGCGCCAGGTAGCCGACCTTGACGCCGGGCATATGCTGGACTTCGCCTTCGTACTCTTTATCCACGCCGGCCATGATGCGCAGCACGGTAGACTTGCCGGAGCCGTTCAGACCCAACAGGCCGATCTTGGCGCCGGGAAAGAAAGACAGCGAAATATCCTTGATGATCTTGCGCTTGGGTGGCACGACTTTGCTCACACGGAGCATGGACATTACATATTGGGCCATGGTGTTCGGTATCCGGCTAATGCGAAAACATGCAGTTTACCAAAATCGGCCGGACAAAAGAAAACCGCGCACCAATAGGCACGCGGTTTAATGATAAAGAATAAAGGCTTAGTGGTTATTGGCGGCGGCGGCACCAATACCGGTCTGGGCACGCACCAGCTGGTCATCGAATGCAGCGCGTTCTTTCTTGGCCTGCGCGCTCGAATCCAGCATCGATACAATCATCGTCACAGCGAACGCCAGCGGCATCGAGAACAGCGCCGGATGGTCATACGGGAAGATGGCTGCTTCATGCCCCAGCACCGTCACCCATACCGATGGCGACAATACCACCATAACCACGGCCGAAATCAGGCCGGTGAAGCCACCCAGCAATGCACCGCTGGTGGTCAGACCCTTCCAGTACATCGACAGGATCAGGATAGGGAAGTTCGCCGAAGCGGCGATACCGAAAGTCAGCCCCACCAGGAAAGCCACGTTCATGTTCTCGAATAGAATGCCGAGAATAATGGCCAGCACTCCCAACACGATGGCCGCGATCTTGGAGACCTTGATCTCGGTTTTTTCATCGGCCTTGCCGCCGCAGATCACATTGGCGTAAATATCGTGCGAGATCGACGAAGCACCGGCCAGCGCCAGACCCGACACCACCGCCAGAATGGTCGCGAAAGCGACGGCAGACAAAAATCCGAAGAACAGATTACCGCCAACGGCATGCGCCAGATGCATGGCAACCATATTGCCGCCACCTGCGATCTTGCCAGTCAAATCACCACCAACAAAATACTGCGGGTTGGTGCCGACAATGACCATGGCGGCAAAGCCCAGCGTACACACCACCACAAAGAAGAAGCCGATAAAACCGGTGGCGACAAAAACCGATTTACGCGCTTCACGTGCATTAGGCACGGTAAAGAAACGCATCAGGATATGCGGCAGGCCGGCAATACCGAACACCAGACCCAGCGACATGGAAGCTGCATTGACTGGATCAGCCAGCATCGAGCCCGGTGCCATGATGCCCTGGCCATTCTTGTGCACCTCGATGGCGCGCTGCGCCAGCGTTTCGTAGCTGAAGCCAAACTCGCTCATCGCCATAATGGCTAGCGTCGTACCACCGGCCAGCAGCAGGACCGCCTTGATGATCTGCACCCAGGTGGTGGCAATCATGCCGCCAAAGGTCACATACAACATCATCACCACGCCAACAATCACCACCGCAACCGGATAATCCAGACCGAACAACAGCTTGATCAACTGCCCGGCACCCACCATCTGTACGATCAGATAAAAGCAGACTACAGTCAGCGAACCGAAGGCAGCAAAGGTACGTATCTTCTTCTGGTCGAGGCGATAAGACGCAATATCGGCAAAAGTGTATTTACCCAGATTGCGCAGGCGCTCTGCGATCAGGAAGGTCACCACCGGCCAGCCGACGAAAAAGCCCACCGTATAGACCAGGCCGTCGTAACCCTTGGCAAATACCATGGACGACAAGCCCAGCAGGGTCGCGGCCGACATATAGTCGCCGGCAATCGCCAGACCGTTCTGGAAACCGGTAATGCCGCCACCGGCGGTATAAAAGTCGGATGCCGACTTGGTGCGGCGCGCGGCCCACCAAGTGATCACCAGGGTACCGGCGACGAAGATGAAGAACATCGCGATCGCGGTCAGGTTCAAGGGCTGTTTTTCTGCCGCTTCAACGGCAGGCCCGGCCAGCGCCAGCGCCGGCAGCAGGGCAAGGGAAGTCAGTATTTTTTTCATTGACGCGCTTCCTCGACAATTTCAGCGTTCAGGCGGTCAAACTCGCTATTGGCACGGCGTACATACAGGCCGGTGCACGCCCAGGCAAAAAAGATAATAAAAACGCCAATAGGGACACCAATCGACAGCACCCCACCCTCGAACAGCGGTGTAGCCAAGAATTCTGGCCCCATGCCGACCAGCAGCATAAAACTGTAATACACAGCCAAGACCAGCGCGGTCAGACCCCAAGCAGTACGTGAGCGCTTGGATGCCAACTCACGGTATTTCGGATTGGACCGGATACGGTCATTCAGATTGTTGGACATGTTTTCTCCTGAGTTTGCAAAGCAGCATAGGGGGTAACCCTATGCCATCCTGGCTTCG
>NZ_JBOFOO010000080.1:0-6070 GCF_051659485.1 Craterilacuibacter sp.
CATGTCGCGCTGCTGTTCGCCATTGGGCATGAGTTCGTATTTAAAGGCTTGGAGTTTTTGCATGTGACCACGATACCGATTTGCCGAAACACGGCGCAAGTGGATTTGCTAAATTAATGGACGCCTGCGGCGTCCGCGCTATCCATCCCCGCCATGAATGACGGGGCTTTCCGCGCACCCTGGTAAACCGCTCTGCGACATCAGCCAAACGCCACATAATGTGGCGTTTTGTGTTTCAGCGCTCGCGACTGCGCGCCGGATCGCTCCATGCCTGCATGCTCTCCAGTTCGATACGGTGCGTGCCGGTCTTATCCTGCCACGTCACCCACACCTTGAGCGCTTGACGCTGCGGATCACAATACGGCGCGAGCTGCCAGCTACGACTGAAAACCGCACCTTGCATGGTGATGGTGTCTGCACTACTGCTGCTGGCCAATAATGAGCCGGCCCCCAAGCCTGCAGGACAACTTCCCGAATGATATTCACCGCGGGCAATCAGGGTGCGCAAGGATTCAAGCTTGTCCTGAGCGTAATACTGGGCAAAGGCGCGCGCCTTGGCTTCGGCACTGCTGCTGATACTGACACTGGCCAGCCGCAAGCCGGCAAATAGCCCCACGGCCAAGACCAGTAAAGCAATCAGCGCCTCCAGCAACATATACCCGCGCGCAGGCTTACTCATCACGGCCCCCTACCAGTCACGCCAGCTACTGGCGAGAACGGACTCCAGCTGTATGCGCTGCGCCACGGCCAGCACAGCAGCGTCGTATTCGAGCAGCAAGGTGCCATCCAGCCGCCCCAGCTCTTGCAGCAATAGCGCGCCTTGCACTCTGGCACCATCATGGCCGGACAGCTTGCGCGCATATACCACACCAAACACCTCGCTGCCGGCCGCCAGCTCCAGCTCGCCATCGACCAGCAGAATAACCGGCTCACTCACCGTCCCCAGTCGTAAGGGCAAGCGGGTATACGGCTGCCCGGCCAGTGCCGACAATACAATGACCTTGCCGCCCAGCTCTCCTGCGGGCAAAGCCTGATGACCGGCAATATGGACATCGGCCAGCGCCGCCATATCTTGCGACCCCAAGGCAAAAAAAGAACGCAATAAGCCCTCATCCGTCAGCGCGGCCAGCGCCGCATCGGCCAAGCGGGTATCCGCCCCCGCACCGGCATTGCTGGACCCGGGTTGATCCGGCAGGCTGCCATTGGTGATCCGCGTCGTAAACGGGATAGGCACTGCAGCCAATGGCGAGCCACTCCATATCGTCAGCGACCCCTGATTATTGACCACCACCAGTGCGCCTCCGCTTGCCGATGCAGTACTACGGACCATCAATGCCGCCACCGGCAACACAGGCAGAACCGGATAAGTCCGCACCAGCTGACTGACGGTACGCTTGGCGCTGCCATCATCGCTGAATCCGGTCGCCACAATACGCAGGCTGGCCAGCGCCGCCGTAGCCGGCGAGCACGGCTGACCCGCAAAGCCGGCATCACATAGCTGCACCTGCCAGCGTTTGCCACTCAGGCTGCCGCTGGCCAGTACACCGGCCGCATCGACATCGACCCGGCCATCGGCATCATGATCGGCGCCCCCCTCAAGGTAATAAGCAAGGCCATATTGCAAACCGGCGTGCGCAGCCTCGGCCGCCTGCTTGACCCGGTAGCTGCCGGCAGTCAGTTTGAGCTCCAGCCACGATGTTCTGGCGACATACACGCCGATCAATCCCGTCACCATCAGCAAGGCCAGCACCAGCGCCAGAGTCAACATGCCGGCTTGCCGCCGGGCCGTACCCTTATTCAGCACCGTCATCCCTCCTAGGGCACCGTGAATACCCGCTCGTTGCGCAGCCTCACCGCACTATCCAGGCGCTGGCGAATAGACGGGTCAGCCAGCAAATAGCCTCCCAAACCCACCATCAGCAGGCGCACCTCAACCAGCTGATCGCCACTTTGCGCGCTGGCCAGCAATGCGGCACAACCACCGGCATCCGCGCGTAGTGCGCGCGTCACATTCACACACTTGCTGCCGGACTCATCGAAAACCAGCTCGTCCACCGCAATGACCGCCCCGTCCGACAGGCTCTCCCAGTTGCCGCTACTGCATAACAGAGAGGCAGGGCCGCTGGTTTTCATACGCAAGTGCCTGACGCCGGACACCGTTTGCAGCTTGAAACCCAGCCGCTCCTGCGGGCTGACCTGCCCGTCGCTATCGCGGTCGTAGCTATAGCGCACACAGGCGGGCGTCGCCGTGTCCAGATTGTCCATACCGGAAGAAAAGGGGTTGGAAAGCGGCGCAGCACTGGCATCCGCATTCCAGTAACCGGAACGGCGCAGTTCGGCAGTCATGATGTCCATCATGGACTGCAAGTCTGCATTCAGACGCAAGGTTTTCAGACTGATGCTGCTATGACGCAACTGTGTGATATAGACGGTGCTGACCCCGGCCAGCACGATCAGCGCCAAAGCCATGCCCAGCATCAAGTCCAGCAGGGAAAAACCGCAGGCTTTACGCATCAGCATCCCTGATCGCTATAAGCGGCAAGCCGCGCAGCACCCGCCGGCGAGCACACGCGTATCCGCCCCAGTACACTGACCAACACCCGCGTTTCCAGCCCACCAGGCGACAGCAGCGTCACCCGCCCATTATCGGCAACACCGCGTAGCGGCTCGAAACGCGCCTCGCCCCCGCTAAAACCGCTAGCCAGCAGACGGATACCGGGATAATCACGCCCATGAAAGACGGTAACAGAGGCCGCAGTCCCCTCAGGCGAAACAATCCTGCAGACTTTGCTTGCATCCTGTCCGCTAGGGTCGCAACCGGCCACATCACTCAAGCCCAGATGCCACTGCCCGCCACTATCCACGACAAAACGCGAGTACATAGGACGCCCTTGCTTAAGCGCCTCCATGCGTAGCCACTGCAACTGGCGGTAAACCAGCTCGGTCGCAGCCAAGAGACGCTGGCGCTCGACCCAAGCCGACAGACTGGGTAAGGCCACCGCCAGCAAAATACCAAGGACAGCCAGTACCAGCAGCATTTCCAGCAGCGACCATCCACGCAGCGAACTTGGCATCGACATGATGCAAACTCACCCTGCGCCCCAACAAGCACGCTTGGCGGCCGACGATATATCCGGCCCGTTTTCACCCAGCCGCAACAACGATGCCGGGCAGTCGGCATCACCATCCTGCCCGCCCTTGGCCGTTGCCGTCGCCTCGGCCAGATAAGCCGTACTGCTGGCAGTATCGGGCAATAGCGAAACCAGGTAATAGCCATCACTGGACAAGGCGGGAAAAGCCAGCGTAGACAAAGCGGCACTGGCACCGCAATGGGAGACACTACCCAGACTCTGGGCATAGAAAGGACAGGACGAACGAAAGCGCTCTTGTGCCAGCGACAAAGCCAGCAAGGCGCTCTGGCCATCGCTGCGCCGGGCACGCAACACATAATCGCGATATGCGGGATACGCCACCGTCGCCAGAATCGCCATCACCAGCAACACGATCATCAACTCGATCAGCGTAAAACCGGAGTGGACGGCACGCATGGCATAGCCCTCTTGCCAAAGGAAACGGCGGCCGAAAAGCCGGCCGCCGTGACTGAAATGGTCTGCTGAGTCAGACTAGACCATCTTGGGAAAAACAAAAGAGAAGCTTGCCTGTTAATACCTTACCCTGCATGGTAACTGCGGTACCAATCGACGAAACTCTGCATCCCCGCTTGCAATGACGTATCCGGAGAGAAGCCTACCGCCGCGCGTAGACGAGCGGTATCAGCATAGGTAATGGGGACATCGCCGTCCTGCATCGGTAGATATTCTTTCACCGCCTCACGGCCACAAGCCGCTTCGGTGGCCTCGATAAACGCCATCAGTTCAACCGGGTTATGATTGCCGATATTGAACAGCGCATAAGGCAAATCGCCCGTCGGCACATGTTCCATCACACGGAATACCCCTTCGACGATATCATCGATGTAGGTAAAGTCGCGCTGCATCTTGCCGTGATTGAACACCTCGATGGGCCGGCCATTCAGAATGGCCTCGGTGAACAGCCACGGAGCCATGTCCGGACGTCCCCATGGGCCATAGACGGTAAAGAAACGCAAGCCGGTGACCGGCAGGCCGTATAGATGGGCGTAGCTGGCCGCCATTACCTCGTTCGCCTTTTTGGTGGCCGCATAGAAGCTGACCGGCAGGTCGACGCGGTCATCTTCAGAGAATGGTACCTTGGCATTGCGCCCATACACGCTGCTGGAGCTGGCAAACACCAGATGCTTGACCGAGTGACGGCGGCATCCCTCCAGCACATGGGTATAGCCGGTCAGATTTCTCTCTGCGTAGGCATGCGGGTTCTGGATCGAATAGCGCACCCCAGCCTGAGCTGCCAGATGAATCACATAATCGAAACCCTCCGCTGTGAACAGCGCCTCCATCGCATCCCTGTCGGCAATGTCCAGCCTGCGAAAGGAAAAACCGGTACGCCCTTCCAGGGTTGCCAACCGGGCATGCTTAAGCTCGACCGCGTAATAATCATTGAGGTTGTCGACGCCGACGACCTCGAATCCACCACGCTCTAGCAGGCTCTCGCATATTGCGCGGCCGATAAAACCGGCAGCACCGGTGACTAGAATTTTCATCTTTGCACTCCTATTAATGTGAGCTGGCAGCATACAGAGGGGCAAGCCCCCCATTAATCACCGACCGATTGCCAGATACTCGAAACCTTCCCCACGCAGCCAAATTGGATCGTACATATTACGTCCATCAATAATCAACGGCTGCTTGAGTGCCGCGCGAATACGCTCGAAATCGGGTGCGCGAAATGCCTTCCACTCGGTCACAATCAAGAGAGCATCGGCACCGACCAAAGCACTATCCATATCGGCGGCAAACGCGAGTCGGGCATTGTCGCCCATCACCCGGCGTGCTTCGTCCATTGCCACCGGATCGAATGCCACCACCTCGGCGCCACGGCGCGTCAGCTCAGCCACAATAACCCGGCTTGGCGCATCGCGCATATCGTCGGTATTAGGCTTGAAAGCCAGTCCCCACATGGCAAAGCGCCGCCCAGTCAGATCCTCGCCGAACTTGGCCACCACCTTGTCCACCACACGCAGCTTCTGCGCATCATTGGCGTTCTCAACCGCGTTCAGCACCCGCATTGCATGACCATGCTCGCGCCCGGTCGCGACCAGCGCCTTTACATCCTTTGGAAAGCACGAGCCGCCATAGCCAGCCCCTGGATACAGAAAATGGTAGCCGATACGCGGGTCTGAACCGATACCCTGACGCACACGCTCAATATCGGCACCCAGAGCCTCGGCCAGATTGGCCAGTTCGTTCATGAACGAAATACGAGTCGCCAGCATCGCGTTGGCGGCATACTTGCTTAGCTCGGCCGAACGCACATCCATAAATAGAATGCGTTCGTGGTTGCGCTGGAACGGTGCATACAGTCGGCGCATGGTCTCGATGGCCTTATCGTCCTCGGTACCGACCACGATACGATCCGGCTTCATGAAGTCCTCAATCGCTGCGCCTTCTTTCAGAAACTCGGGATTGGATACCACACTAAACGGTATTGCCTCGCCACGCTCGGCCAGCACGTCCATCATCGCTGCCTTAACCTTATCGGCAGTACCTACGGGTACGGTAGACTTGTCGACCACCACCTTGTAGGTGATCATATGTTGCGCAATATTACGCGCGGCTGCCAGTACATACTGCAAATCGGCGGAACCATCCTCATCCGGTGGCGTACCGACAGCGATAAACTGGATGTCGCCGAACGCAACCGACTCGGCTACATCGGTAGTAAAACTCAGGCGTCCGGCGGCTACATTGCGGCGCACTATCTCCTCCAAACCTGGCTCATAAATAGGAATGCCGCCTTGCTGCAACAATTCAATCTTCTTTAGATCCACATCCAGACACAGTACATGATTACCCACTTCGGCGAGACAAGTGCCGGTCACAAGGCCTACATAGCCGGAGCCGATGACAGTGATTTTCATTCTTGCATTCCTGTTTTCAAATTATTTCTGCCTGAAGCATCTCAGGGCTTGAGC
>NZ_JBOFOO010000081.1:0-3019 GCF_051659485.1 Craterilacuibacter sp.
AAGGCGCAATTTTTTGACACCGGCTACCAGCCGGTGGCCGAAAGCGTTTCCGCCCATTTCCCGTTTAAATTGACGAGCGGGCGTTTGCGCGATCACTGGCATACCACCGGGCGTACCAGCCTGGTGCCCGGTCTGACGCTTCATGTAGAAGAACCGGCGCTATCCATGCATCCGCATGATATTTCACGCTTGAAGTTAGGGGCCGGTGATCTGGTCAGGATCAAATCCAAGCGTGGCGCGCTGGTGTTGCCGCTGGCAATCGATGCGGGTTTGCGCCCAGGCAACGTTTTTTTACCCATGCACTGGGGGCGCAGCTGGATGGCCGGTGACGGGGTCAATGTATTGATGAGCCGGGCGCTGGACCCGTATTCAAAACAGCCCGAGCTCAAGCATGCCGCTGTCGCCGTGAGCCCCGCCCAATTAAGCTGGCAGGCGCAAGGCTTTATCGCCGGCGATGCCGCCTTGTTGCGTCCTGCCTTGCTGCCGTGGCTGGCACGTTTTCCTTATGCGCTGTTATTGCCGGTCGCCGATGGCGGCGGCGGTTTGCGCTTGCGCCTGGGTGCTGCCGAGGCGCCGGATAGCGGGCTGCTGCACGAACTGGCCAGCGCCTTGGGCCTGGCGCTACCGGATGCCGCTTTTGATGATCCGGCCCGAGGGGTGCTGCGCCGCTTGTTGCTGGATGACCGGCAGCGCCCGGCACGCTGGCTACTGGCCGGGGACGTGCGCGCCGCCGCGGCACTGGCCTCATGGTTTGACGACGGCTGCGCACCGGTGTCCCTCGCCGCGCTATTTGCCGGCAAGGGACTGACTGGTCGTGCCGCGGTCGTCTGTACCTGTATGGGGGTCAGGGAAGATGCGATCCGCGCAGGGCTAGCTGCCGGGCTGGATCTTGCCGGTCTTAAAAAAACACTGGGTTGCGGAACGGTATGCGGTTCTTGTGTGCCGCAGATTCTAGGCATGAAGGAAGAGGTAGGGGCATGAGAAAACCGGGTTCGCAGGGCAAGGTTTGGCTGGTGGGGGCGGGGCCTGGCGATGCCGAATTATTGACGCTCAAGGCTGCCCGTGTGCTTGGCGTTTGTTCGGTATGGCTGGTTGATGACCTGGTCGACCCTAGTGTGCTGGCACTGGCATCCGCAAGCACGCGCATCATCCATGTCGGCAAGCGCGGGGGCTGCAAGAGCACACCACAGGCGTTTATATTGCGGCTGATGCTGCGCTATGCCCGGCAGGGCATCACGCTTGCGCGCGTCAAGGGTGGCGATGCCTTTATTTTTGGGCGCGGCAGTGAAGAGTGGGGGTGGCTGGCCGAGCGGGGCGTAGAAGTCGAAGCGGTAGCAGGACTCACTGCCGGCTTGGCGGTGGGTGCTGCGCTGGGTCTGCCCTTGACGCATAGAGGCCTCGCTCGCGGCGTGACGCTGGTGACCGCGCATACCGAGGATGGCTCGCAGCCTGACTGGGCGGCTTTGGCCGCCTCAAGGCTGACCGTGGTGTGTTATATGGGCATGAGCGGGATAGATAGCCTGAGCCGGCAATGGCTGGCAGCGGGCTTTGCTGCAACGACACCGGTCGCGGTGGTCGAGCGTGTTGCATGTTCCTCACAGCGCCATGTCCTCACTACATTGGCCGATATGGCAAACAGGGTCAAAGCCGAGGGTTTGGCTAGCCCTGCCGTCATTATCCTTGGCGATGTTGTAGCGCATCTGGCCACAAAATACAGCATGGCGGCGGTAGCGGCCTGACGGGCTGTAGTTTTGGATGACAAGAAAGGCGTGAAGCCGCGAATGACGCTGCAGGTGTTGTGATTTGGCGACATAAGGTGGCGAAGTTGTTGTGCTGTAAAACAACAAAATATGGAAATCTTCGATTTCATCAACCCATACTGATTTAGCAAGTTGAGCGTAATGCAGTCCGCGCAGTTGCTGTTGTTTCGTCAACCAGATGGGAGTTGTCCGATGAAAAATTCTTTACGTGTGTTGTTGTCAGTTGCTGGCCTCGCTGCTCTTCCTCTGGCTCATGCTGCCAATCTGGATGAACCAGGCTATTTTGGTGCCAAAGTGGGCTGGTCTGATTTTTACAATCAGGACTTGGCGAACGGTTTGACCAATGCAAATATCCGCGACAAGGACAGGGTGGGTGGTGGTGTTTATGGCGGTTACCAGTTTAATGACTGGTTCGCACTGGAAGGCGGTTACGACTATCTGGACAAGGTCGAAGTGGATTATGGCCTGAGCCAGAGTGCCAAGGTCAAATTCGAAGGTGTGCAACTGTCGGGCAAGTTCAGTGCGCCACTGACAGAAGCCATGGATGTTTATGCCCGTCTGGGGGTGATGGGCTATCGAGCCAGTGGTTCGGGTGACAGCCACAATGGTGCGTCGCCGCTGGCTGCGCTGGGTGTGGATTACGCCATTAACAAGGACTGGTCAACCCGCTTCGAATACCAGTACACCAGCCGTCTGGGCAAAACCGAGGATAACGGCATCCGCACCGATAACGGCCTGCTGTCTCTGGGGCTTGCCTACCACTTTGGCGGAGCACCCGCTGCACCGGTAGCCGTGGCAGTGGTGACTCCGCCGCCCGCGCCTGTTCAGCTGATGGAGTTTGCACTCAAGGGTGACACCTTGTTTGCCTTCAATAAGGCAACGCTGAACGATGCCGGCGTCGCTGAACTGTCGACGATTGTGCAGCAGATCAAACAAGCCCGTCCTCAGGAAGCCGCCATCAATATTGCCGGCTACACCGACCGTATCGGCTCGGATGCCTACAATATGAAGCTATCCAAGGCGCGCGCCGCCACCGTCGCTGATTTCCTGGTGAATCAGGGTATTCCTGCCGGCATCATTAGCGCCGAAGGCTTCGGCAAGGCCGATCCGGTGACCGGTAACCAGTGCGACAACGTGAAGCCGCGTGCCGAACTGATCAAATGCCTGCAGCCTGACCGTCGCGTCATCATCCGCGTCAAGGGGATGGCTGCCCAGCAGTAAGCCTGTCTTGAAAAAAGCCCCGGCGTCGAAAAGACGGC
>NZ_JBOFOO010000082.1:0-15427 GCF_051659485.1 Craterilacuibacter sp.
TTCTTGGTCCTGTTTGCCATTTTACTGACCACCCAGACTATCAATATGATGGGACGCGCGGCTCAAGGTCGTGTGGCCAACGAAGCTGTGGCCGCACTGATAGGCTTCTGGGCGCTCGGGTTTTTCCCGGTGTTACTGATACTCACCATTTTTATTAGCGTCATGGTGGTACTGGGCCGCGCCTGGCGTGATCACGAGATGGCGGTATGGTTTTCTTCGGGTATGTCGCTGACAAGCTGGATCATGCCGGTACTGCGCTTTACCCTGCCCTTCACCATCCTGATTGCGATCGGCACCTCCTTTATCGGCCCATGGGCACAGTACCGCAGCAAGGAGTACGCGCAAAATCTCAAGCAGCGCGAAGAAATTTCGGCACTGGCACCCGGCGTCTTCAAGGAAGCTCAAGGGGGCAAGCGTATTTATTTCATCGAGAGTTACAACGCGGGCAATGGTGCCAGCCAGAACCTGTTTGTGCAGTCGGTCGAAAAAGGCGAGGTCTCAACCATTTTTGCCGAACAGGGCAATCTGGCGATCAATGATAAAGGCGTGCGTGAACTGGTTCTAGAAGACGGCCACCGCTACATCGGCGAAGCCGGTTCGGGCGCATTCGAAATTGGCCAGTTCAAACGCTACAGCGTCAAAATGGGTGAAAGTCCACGCCTGATCGAACCGGCAAGCGACTCGGAAACCCGCTCTACCCGTGAACTGCTGGCCGGCCGCACCGCCTCGGACAGAGCCGAACTGGCATGGCGGCTATCCATGCCGCTCAGCTCCCTGATTCTGGCTTTATTAGCCATTCCGCTCGCCTATTACAACCCCAGAAGCGGCCATGCATACAATCTGCTGATGGCGCTGGGGGCTTATCTGCTGTACCAGAACGGTTTGTGGCTATTACGCGACTGGATTGCCCACGACAAGATCCCGTCATCACTGGGTATCCTGCCGATACACGGCCTGATGCTGGCACTGGCACTGGGGCTGATCTGGTACCGCAACCGGCCAACGGGCTTTATTTCTGCCGCATGGGCCACTCGCAAGCCAACCGGACAACAAGGAGAACAGGCATGAAGCAGATACGCAATTACCTGTTTGCCAATTTTGTCTCGGCCAGTCTGTTTACCCTGATCGCGCTGATCGGGCTGTACGCTTTTTTTGATGTCATCAAGGAGTTGCCGCGCATAGGCCGCGGCAGTTACGACATCGTTGCCATGCTGGCTTATGTGGCGCTCTTGATCCCGGGGCACGCATACGAGCTAATGCCCTTGGCGGTCCTGATCGGCTGCATGGTGGCAATGACACAGCTGTCATCCAGCTCCGAATATGCCGCCATTCGTACCTCCGGCGTTTCGCTGGCACAAATCGCCGGCATCATGCTGTCGTTTGGTAGCGCCTGCGCCCTGATTGCCCTGCTACTGGGTGAATTTGTCTCGCCATGGTCGGAACAAACGGCGGAGAAATTCAAACTCGACAATACCCGCTCCGTAGTGGCACAGGAGTTCCGCTCTGGCTTATGGGCCAAGGACGACAACAACTTTATCAATATCGGTGAAATGCTGCCGGATGCGACCTTGCTCAATATCCGGGTCTACACCTATGACCAGCAATTCAAGCTGACCCGTTCGCGCCATGCCCAACGTGCCACTTACGAAGGCAACGGCTACTGGAAGCTGGAAGGGGTACGCGATTCCAATATCGAACCGGATCGCATCCGGGTAGAAACCTTCCCAACCCTGCAGTGGAAGTCGGTGTTGCAGCCTGACATCCTGTCCGTCCTGCTTGTCGTGCCGGAACAGATGTCGGCCTATAACCTCAAGGCCTATATCGACCATCTGCGGGCCAATCACCAGAAGACCCAGCGTTACGAAATTGCACTGTGGAGCAAGTTATTCTATCCACTGGCCTGCATCTCGATGGCGCTGGTGGCTCTGGCGTTTACGCCGGTGTCGCGCCGGCATGGTGAAATGGGCGTCAAGCTGTTCACCGGTATTTGTCTGGGTATTGGCTTCCACTTTACCAACCGCCTGTTTGGCCACCTGGGGCTACTTTATGACTGGAATCCCATATTTTCGGCCACCGCACCTACCTTGCTATTTTTAATGGCCGGCATCTGGGCCATCACCCATCAGGAAAGGCGTTAAATGCAGCCCTGCGACGACTTCTTGCTATGCCAGCAATGGCGTCGCAGCCTGCAAGACCAGCGTCAGGTGCTTGCTAGCCGTTACCGCCACGACGGCCGGCCACGCGACTATCTGGCGCGTCACAGCCAGTTGGTAGACGGACATATCCGTACCATCTGGGACACTCTGGCGCTGGACGCGCAAGCCAGCCTGCTGGCCGTCGGCGGCTACGGCCGTGGCCAACTCTTCCCCTGCTCAGATATTGACCTCTTGATTCTGCTGCCGGATGCACCTGATACGCTACTGGCAGAAAACATCGCCCGTTTTATCGGTCTATTGTGGGACACCGGACTGGAAGTCGGCCACAGCGTCCGCACCGTGGCCGAATGCCTGACAGAAAGTCAGGCCGACCTCACGGTAGAAACCACACTACTGGAAAACCGCCTGCTATGCGGCGATGCCGGCCTGTTTATCGAGCTTAACCAAGCCACGATACGGGCTCGCGATCCTCTGCGTTTTTTGGAAGGCAAGCTGCTAGAGCAGCAGCAACGCCATAACCGGCTGTTTTCCGGTGCCAGTAATCTGGAACCCAATATCAAGGATAGTCCCGGCGGGCTGCGCGACTTGCACACCATTATCTGGCTGGCGCGCGCACTGGGACTGGGGCATAGCTGGGACATGCTGGTACAAAAAGACATCCTGACGCCGACTGAAGCACGCATGCTGCGCATGAGCGAGCGCCAGCTGGAGAAGCTGCGCATCGAAGTGCACCTGCAGGCCAAACGGCGCGAAGACCGGCTGATTTTCGATCTGCAGCAGCAAACTGCAATCGTGATGGGCTATAGCGATGCCCCGCAGCGCCGTGCCAGCGAAGAGATGATGCAGGCTTACTACAAAGCCTCACGCACCGTCAGCCAGCTGTCGGGGGTATTGCTTCCCAATATACGCGCACTGCTGCTTTGCCCGCTGCCACGCATTACGGTCGATATCGATCAGCGCTTTTATCGCGTCAACGATATGCTGGGCATCCATGGCAACGATGTGTTCGAACAGGACCCGACAGCCATTTTCGAAGCCTTTTTGCACCTGCAGCGCCATCCCGAGCTCAGCGGCATGGCGCCACGCACGCTGCGTGCACTGTGGCGCGCACGGCGCCACATCAATATCCATTTTCGCCGCAACCGCCGCAACCGCGAGCTCTTCCTGCAGGTTTTCCGCGAAAACGGACTGACGCACACCCTGCGCCGGATGAATCTGTATGGTGTACTGGGCAAATACCTGCCGGCTTTCGGCCGTATTATCGGGCGCATGCAGCATGATCTGTTTCATGTTTACACAGTGGAAGAACACATCCTGATGGTGGTGCGCAATCTGCGCCGCTTCGCCGTACCCGCCTTCAATCACGAATATCCGCTGATGAGCCGGCTCATCGCCGACTTCGCCCGCCCCGAGGTCTTGTATATTGCCGGCCTGTTCCACGACATCGCCAAGGGCCGCGGCGGTGACCACTCGCAACTTGGCACGGTCGATGCCGCCGAGTTTTGCCAGACTCACGGTTTGCCGTTCGAAGATCGCGAGCTGGTCGTCTGGCTGGTGCGCGAACACCTCAGCATGTCGACGGTGGCGCAAAAGCAGGACATTTACGATCCGGAGGTGGTGCTGCGTTTTGCCGATACCGTAGCGACACCACGCCGGCTGGTCGCGCTCTATCTATTGACCGTGGCGGATATCCGCGGCACCAGCCCCAAAGTGTGGAACGGCTGGAAAGCCAAATTACTGGAAGACCTGTTTCACGTCACCTTGCGGGCTCTTAAAAATAGTGACGACGTCGATCGCCAGTCGGTCATCGCCGAGCGCCAGCGCGATGCCCGCGCCGAGCTGCGCCTGCATGCGATACCCGAAGGCGTTGAAATGCGGCTATGGAATCAACTGGATACCGTGTACTTCCTGCGCCATGATGCACGCACCATCGCTTGGCATGCACGTGCACTTAACCGTCTGGTTGACAGTCCCAGCCCCGTCGTCAAGGCGCGCATGAGCGAATCACGCGAAGGCATTGAAGTTCTGGTCTACACCCCTGACCAGAATGCGCTATTTGACCGTATCTGCACATTTTTCGGCCGCACCCACTACAGCATTGCCGATGCGCGCATCCACACCACGCTGCACGGCTATGCGCTCGACACCTTTCATGTATTTATTCCGGAGCATCATGCCGACGACTATCGCGCCATGATCAACTTCATCGAGTTCGAACTCAGCCAGGCATTGCAGGCAGGTGAAGCCTTGAGCCGGCCGCGTGGCGGCAGGCTGGATCGCCATCTCAAGCACTTCCCCATCCAGCCCCAAGTTTCATTGCATGCAGACGACAAGGCGCTTTTTTATGTGCTGTCCATTGTGGCCGGAGACAGGCCGGGCTTGCTGTCCGGCATTACGCAAATCCTGTCCGACTACCGTTTTAGCGTGCACTCGGCCAAGATCATGACACTGGGTAGCCGCGTCGAGGATGATTTCCTGCTCTCGGCCGATGGGCAATGCGACGACAAGACCCTGCAGGCTCTGGAGTCTGCCCTGATCAAGGCCTTGCAGCTATAAAGCGGCTGCAGACAACTTCTGCAGCCGCATCGTCGTCGTTTAGCGAGGCACGCGTATCATCTCGATACCCTGCAAGGCAGCCAGATCGCGGCCACCGGCATAGCTGACCGAGGACTGCAAGTCTTCCTGCAACTCAAGCAGCAGCTTGTCGATGCGGCCCTTGTACTCGACCAGAATCTTCTTGCCTTCCACGTTGACGTAAGCGCCTTTATTGAATTGCGACGCGCTGCCGAAGTACTCTTTGTACAGTTTGCCGCCGATCTCGACAATCTCGCCGGCCGACTCATCAAAACCGGCAAACAGCGAACCGGCCATCACCATGCTGGCGCCACACACCAGCGCCTTGGCGATATCACCATGCTCGACGATGCCGCCATCGGCA
The DNA here is from genome assembly GCF_051659485.1 of Craterilacuibacter sp. Classification (NCBI taxonomy): domain Bacteria; kingdom Pseudomonadati; phylum Pseudomonadota; class Betaproteobacteria; order Neisseriales; family Neisseriaceae; genus Craterilacuibacter; species Craterilacuibacter sp. The sequence goes on from NZ_JBOFOO010000082.1 coordinate 5,095, forward strand.
ATGACCGGCACGCTGACGGCTGCCGCGCACTCCTGTACCGTCGAGATCATGGGACGGTGAAAGCCGGTCTTGTTCTTGGTAATGCACACCCGCCCGCCGGCAATCCCGGCCTTGATCGCATCACAGCCCCAGATTTCCAGCTCACGCGCAGCCTCGGCCGTCGCAATATTGCCGCCAATAATAAAGCTGCCCGGAAAACTCGCCTTGAGATGCTTGATCATGCGCTCGGCCTTGACGCACCAGGCATTGGCCACATCCAGCGTAATGTACTCCGGCGTCAGGCCGGCCGCCTTGAGGTCTTGCACCTGCTGGTAAGAATCTTCATTCACACCCATGCTGATCGACGCAAACAACCCCTTTTGCTGCATGTCGGCCACAAAGCCGACCACATCCACATTGAAGCGGTGCATGGTGTAAAACCAGCCCAGACGCGCAAAGTACTCACACGACTCGGCGTTGACCACGCTTTTCATGTTCGAAGGATAAACCGGCATGGCAAAACGGCGCGACCCGAAGGCGACCGAGGTATCGCACTGTTTGCGACTGTCGACGACGGTTTTCTTGGGAACGAGATAAACATCGCCATAGTTGATTTCGGTACGGATCATGCTGTGCCTCACGGGAAAATAATGGGATAAAAAACAGGGGGCCCCATAAAAAAAGGGAACCGTCGCCGGCTCCCGTTTGCACCTTCCCCGCCGCGCCGTTTCCGGCGCTGCACGTCAGTTCGCAACTACATTAGCGCGTGCCCTACTACAGCGTCAACCCCTTTATCTCCACTTAAAGATAATAACCCGATTGACATCAAGCAGTACCCGATTCAGGCAAGATGCGGATCCTGACCACGGCGCCCAGTTGGTCCAGCAAGGCCAAACGCAGAGTCTCCAGTTCTGCCTGCACCACAGAAACACGAAGTAAAACTTCTTCACCATATGCCACATCTTCAATACGGATTCCGTGCTGGGCACACCAGTGGCGCACGCGATTTTCACTGGCAAAACCGCAACTTAGCAGCACACGGGTTTTGATGACGACCGGCACTTGTCCGGCCGCATCCAGCGCAGCGACGGTCGCCTGGGTATAAGCACGGATCAGCCCGCCCGCGCCCAGGCGGATACCGCCAAAATAGCGCACGACCACCGCCAGTACGTTTTGCAATTGGCGGTGAGCCAGCACATTGTAGATGGGACGCGCCGCCGTTCCGGAAGGCTCGCCGTCGTCGTCCATACCCGAGTCAGTTGCACACAGCAGCACCCAGCACACATGCCGCGCCGACGGGTGCTCACCCCGGATGCGCGCAAGCTCGCGCATGGCCGATACCCGGTCGGCAACCGGCAGCACCATGCCGATAAAACGGCTTTTCTTGATGTCTATTTCGGCTTGTGCCGCTTGATTGACGTGATACATGCGCCCGAGTCTAGCGCCATGCCCACTCTATGATAAGGACAAATCGTGGATTGCCCTTATCTCCCTAAACACCGACAATGCATTATCGTCATTAAGCACGGGGGTTCTGCAATGACAGCCGGCATCTGGCTCAGTCTGGCACTGGCCGCCTTGATAGGTGAATTTCTCAGCGGTACATTTTATTTGCTGGTTTTTAGTCTTGCTTTTGCCGTGACGGCAGTGGCCACCTTTTTAGGGGCAGGCCTCGCTTTGCAACTCGTCGTTGCCAGCATCAGCGCAATAAGCGGTGTGGCTTTATTGCGCCGGTACCGCAAGCGCATCAGCCCCAAAATCCAGGCCCAAGTCAATGACCCGGATCTGGGGCAAAAAGTCGAAGTGCGTCATATCGGCACCGATCGTCAGGCCCGCGTGCAATATCGCGGCACCACCTGGGATGCCGAACTTCTGGATCCCACCCTCGTCGAAGGGCAGCACGCTTATATTGTCGGCCGTGATGGCAACCGCCTGATCGTCGACACCACCCCTATGGAGGAAAGCGCATGATTTCCACAGTAATCCTACTCGCCGCCGCACTGATTTTTGTATTGCAGGCCGTTCGCGTCGTCCCCCAGCAAAGTGCGCTGGTCGTCGAGCGTCTGGGCCGTTTCCACGCGGTACTCAAGCCCGGCCTCAATATCATCATTCCCTTTGTCGATCGCGTCGCCTACCGCCACAGCCTGAAGGAAATCCCGCTGGATGTTCCCAGCCAGATCTGTATCACCCGTGACAATACCCAGCTCAAGGTCGACGGCATTCTCTATTTTCAAGTAACCGACCCGCAGCGCGCGAGCTACGGTTCCAGTGACTACATCATGGCAATCACCCAGCTGGCGCAAACCACCTTGCGTTCGGCTATCGGCAAGATGGAGCTGGACAAGACCTTTGAAGAGCGTGACGAGATCAATATTTCGGTCGTCGCCGCACTGGACGAGGCCGCCTCCAGCTGGGGCGTCAAGGTGCTGCGCTATGAGATCAAGGATCTGGTACCGCCGCAGGAAATTCTGCACGCCATGCAGTCGCAGATTACCGCTGAGCGTGAAAAGCGTGCGCTGATTGCCGCATCCGAAGGGCGCAAACAGGAACAGATCAATATCGCCGCCGGTCAGCGCGAAGCCTCCATCCAGAAGTCCGAGGGCGAAATGCAGGCCGCCATCAACACGGCGCAAGGCGAAGCCGAGGCGCTGCGTCTGGTTGCCGATGCCAATGCCCATGCCTTGCGGGCGGTGGCATCGGCCATTGCCCAGCCCTCCGGCATCGAAGCGGTCAACCTCAAGGTGGCCGAACAATATGTCGAAGCCTTCGCCAAACTGGCCAAAACCGGCAATACCCTGATTCTGCCCGCCAATGCCGGCGATGTAGCCGGCCTGGTGGCAACCGCACTGTCTGTGGTCAAACAGACACCAAAATAATCCACTACGCGCATGGCGGCGCTTGTCTTGGCGCGGCCATGCCTACATAATTCCCGCATGAAAATACTGACCGACCTCCTCCCCGTCCTGCTGTTTTTTGCCACTTACTGGTTTACCCGCGATATTTTCTCGGCCACTGCGGTCGCTATCGTCGCGACTGCGGCCATGGTCGCCCTGGCCTGGATACGTCATCGCAAGGTCGAAACCATGCAATGGGTCAGCCTGGCGCTGATCGTGGTTCTGGGTGGCGCTACGCTGCTGTTTCACGACAAGCAATTCATCATGTGGAAACCCACGCTGCTGTACTGGGCCATGGGTGGCGGCTTGCTGATAGGCGAGATGGCCGGCAAGAACGGCATCAAGGCGATGATGAAAGAGCAGGTCAGCCTGCCTGATGCCGTCTGGCGCAAGCTCAACCTCGCCTGGGTCGGCTTCTTCGCCTTTATGGGTGCGCTAAACCTGTATGTTGCATTGAGCTTCAGCGAAGAAATCTGGGTCAACTTCAAACTGTTTGGCGGCATGGGGCTGATGCTGGCCTTTGTTGTCGCCCAAAGTCTGTATCTGTCGCGCTTTGTCGAGGAAAAATCATAATGCTGTACGCCATTCAGGGTGAAGATATTGCCGGCTCGCTGCCGCAACGCCTGGCGGCCCGCCCCGAGCATCTGGCGCGTCTCCAGATGCTGCAGGATGCCGGCCGTTTGCTACTGGCCGGCCCGTTTCCGGCCATTGATGCAATCGACCCTGGCCCCGCCGGATTTTCCGGCAGCCTGATCGTGGCCGAATTCGCCTCGCTGGCAGAGGCTAAGACCTGGGCCGAGGCCGACCCCTATGTCGCCGCCGGCGTCTATGCACAAGTCAGCGTTAAACCGTTCAAGAAGGTATTGCCGGCATGAATGAAACCATCAGCCAGATGCAGGACAAACTGGCGACGCTGAACCCGCACACACTGGAGATCCGCGACGACAGCGCCAAACATGCAGGCCACGCCGGTGCACGCTCAGGTGGCGGGCATTACCAGCTAAGCATCACCAGTGATGCCTTCGCCGGGCTGTCCACCCTTGCCCGCCATCGTCTGGTATATGGTGCACTGGGTGAGCTGATGCAGGTCCGCATACACGCACTGGGCATCACGGCCAAAACCCCACAAGAGTCCTGAACCCGAACTTGCAACAGCAAGCAAACCGACAATTCTGATCAAGAAAGCAGAACACCAGATGAAGAAACTGACCCTCATAGCTGCCGGCGTTCTATCGGCCTTCTCTTTTGCCGCCCAAGCCGCCTCGGTGAATGGCCAGCCTATTTCCCAGCAACGCATAGACGCTGTCGTCAAAATGATGCAGGCACAAGGCCAGCAGCAGGTATCGCCACAGGCGGCACAAGAGCAAGTGATCACCGCCGAAATCCTGCGTCAGGAAGCGATCAAGCGGGGTCTGGAAAAGAGCCCGGCCGTACGTGCCCAGTTGCAGAACCTGGAAGCCATGACGCTGGCCGACGAACTGCTACGCGACCATATGCGCCGCAACCCGGTCACCGATGCCAAGCTACTGGCCGAATACAATGCACTCAAGCAGCAGATGCCGGCCAAGAAAAGCTACCACGCACGCCACATTCTGGTGAAAACCGAAGCCGAAGCCCAAGCCATCATCGCAGCGCTGAAAAAAGGCAAACCATTCGCCCAACTGGCCAAGGAAAAATCACAAGACCCGGGTAGCGCAGTACAAGGCGGCGATCTGGGCTGGAGTGATCCGGGTGCTTACGTACCCCCGTTTGCCGAAGCACTGGGCAAACTATCCAAGGGACAGGTAACGGCCGCACCGGTCAAGACCGACTTCGGCTGGCACATCATCCAGTTGCAGGACAGCAAGAGCGAGAGCCTGCCGCCACTGGATACCGTTCGCCCGCAACTGACCCAGCGCGTGCAGGGCATGATGGTGGAAGACTATATCAAGTCGCTCAAGGCCAAGGCACAGATCCAGCCTTAAACCCGGCACAACACAGTCACATCAAGCCCCGCCCTTGTGCGGGGCTTTTTGCGCATGCCATCCCCCTTCCCGTCCAAATTGACAAAGCATAGTCACTCGACCATACCGGTAAGGCTCATATTTGAGGAGAGCCTGATGCGCCGCCTTGGCCCCGTTTGTCTGCTGGCACTGGCCAGCCCCGTCTTTGCCGCATCAGTCATGCAGCCCGGCCTGTGGGAAATCAGCACCCGCATCCAGATACCCGGCGTCAAGATCGGCATTCCGCCCGTACTCACACGCCAATGTTTTACCGCCACCCAGCTCAAGGAAAACGGACATCCGCTGCCGCTTGCCAATGGCTGTCGCATCAAGGATCACCAACACAGCGGCGTGACGACCCGCTGGAACATGCAGTGCCAACTGGAGCACGGCATCGTGGATGCCCGGGGTGAAATCCGCTATGGCAGCGCGTCGTACCAGGGCAGCGCCCGCTTCAGTGACAACACCGGCGGCCAACTCCATACCATCGTCCATCAGTACACCGGCAAGCGGCTGGGAGCGTGCAACTGAACACCCATCTTTAACGGCCACAACCGGCCAGCAGGCCGGCTAGTTGCACATAAGGCTTATGCCGGCGCGTCCTTTGCCCTATCATGCCAGCCCGACTTCCTTCTATCCCGACACAGGTGCTTATGACCGATATCCCATCCGACCCGTTTGAAACCACGGCACTGACCGACTACCTGCAAGCCCACCAGGCAGCACTGATCACCTCCGATGGCAGCTATGCTGTCTCGGTGCATGGCGAGATTTGCGTAGGCAAGCGCGTGGTGGCTTACCATCTGGTGCCGGACGAGGGGTTTCTGGGCAAAAGCAATAAATGGCGGCGCATGGATGTTGCCGCCCGCATGAGCCTGCTGCAGGAGCGCTGGAACGACAATACCCGTATGCAGCTGGAAGCACGCTTACTGGCTTGCGCCCAAAACGTGATCAACATCGCGCACGAGTACGAACTGGATCCTAGCCGCGCGCTGGGTGCATTTCAGGCCAAGTACGAACGCGCCAGTACACGCTGCCAATTGGCGCTGGACCGTATCAAGGAGTTGGTCGGCAACCGTGCCGCGGCCCGTGCCGCCGAAAAAACCCGCGATGCGATCAATCTTTCGCTTTACCCCGAATCATTCACGCTGGCGCAAAGCATGGCGCGCCACTTTATCGCGGTACTGGGGCCAACCAACTCGGGCAAGACCCACGGCGCGATGGAACATCTGGCCAAATGCAAGAGTGGCGCCTATCTCGCGCCGCTACGCTTGCTGGCCATTGAAAACTATCAGCGCCTCTTGGATGCCGGCGTTGCCGTCAGCCTGATTACCGGCGAACAGCGCAAGCTGCACCCGCACGCCACCCATGTGGCCAGCACTGTGGAAATGCTTAACCCCAACAAGGCCATCGACGTTGCCGTGATTGACGAGATCCAGTTACTGGACGACCCGGACCGCGGTGCGGCATGGACGGCGGCCGTGTGCGGCGTACCGGCCAAGACGGTCTATCTGCTGGGCGCGCTGGAAGCGCGCGGCGCGATCGAGTCGCTGGTCAAGCGCGTAGGCGGCACGCTGGAAGTGCGCGAGCTGCAACGCATGTCGCCGCTGGAGATGGAAAAAGCCCCGCTGGGCTCGCTGAAAAACCTCAAGCCCGGTGATGTACTGATCGCCTTTTCGCGGCGCGAAGTGCTGAACTGGCGCGATCAGGCCATAGAACAGGGCTTTGCCGTCTCCGCCATCTACGGCAACCTGTCGCCCGAAGTGCGCCAGGCGCAGGCCGAACGTTTTCTTAGCGGGGAAACCAGCATCGTGGTCGGCACCGACGCCATCGGCATGGGCTTGAATACGCCGGCGCGGCGGGTGATTTTCACCACCGCCAATAAATGGGACGGCTACGCCGAAGGCACCATCACCGCTTCGCTGGCCAAACAGATTGCCGGCCGTGCCGGGCGCTTCGGCCAGCACGAAGCCGGCTTTGTGGCCGGCCTCGACGGCAAGACCCACAAGGCCATTGCCGCCTTGCTGCTGCAAAAGCCCGAGCCGCTGCCAAGTACCGGTTTTTTTGTCTCGCCCAACCTCGACTATCTGACACAAATCGCCGAAGCCACCGGCCAGAGCAAGCTCGAGCCTTTGCTGGAGCTCTTTACCAAGCACATCAATGTGCATGACGAATTTTTCCTGCCAGCCAACCTTGCCGAGCAAATGGCCAAGGCACGCTGGCTGGATGCATTGCCGCTCACCCTGCCCGACCGCTTCACTTTCAGCCTGTGTCCGGTTTCAACCAAGATCCCGATGCTGGAACATGCCCTGCACGACTGGGCCGAGTGCCGCGCCAAAAAGCGCTGCGCTGCGCTACTGCGCATGGAAGGCACCGGCGGGCGCGGCCGGCTGCAATATCTGGAAGACACCTGCAAGCTCTATGCCGCCTATGCCTGGCTGGGCTACCGCATGCCGGAAACCTTCCCTCATGGCGAAATGGCACAAAGCCTGATGCAGTCGACCTCGGAAGAAATCGACACCCTGCTGCAACGCCAGAACAGCCAGTTGCGCCATATCAGCAAGCCGCAACGCGCCAGACGCGGGCCGCCACGGCGCTGAATCACGGCTGCCGCTGTCGCTGCCGTCTATGTTTAAGCCTTAGGGAGGCCACAGCATGACAGGGCAGCGGCGGGAAACAGACAGCATGGGCGAAGTAGCCATTACAGAAGGCCGGCTATGGGGCGCCCAGACCCAGCGCGCGCTAGGCCTATTTGCGATCGGCAGCGAGCGCCTGCCGCCCGCGTTGATTTCGGCCTATGCGCTACTGAAAAAAGCCTGCGCCCTGAGCCATCAGCATGCCGGACGACTGGACGCGCATGAGGCCGGCCTGATTATCCGCGTCTGTAACGAGATACTGGATGGCAAGCTGGATACCGAGTTTCCACTGCCGGTCTGGATCAGCGGCAGCGGCACCCAGTTCAATATGAACTTCAATGAAGTCATCGCCAATCGCGCAAGCGAGCTTGCCGGCGAGCCGCTTGGCAGTCACCGACCGCTGCACCCCAACGATCACGTCAACCTGTCGCAGTCTACTAACGACAGCTTCCCTTCCGCCATCCATATCGCGGCGGCGCTGGCCATCACCCGGCAGTTGCTGCCGGCGCTGCTGGAACTGGAAAACGGAATCACCGCCAAGGCCGAAGCGTGGCAGGACATCATCAAGATTGGGCGCACCCATATGATGGATGCGACACCATTAACGCTGGGGCAGGAATGGTCGGGCTACGCAGCGATGCTGAACGCCGGGCGGCATGAGCTGCACTATGCGCTGCAAGCGCTTTATCCGCTGACACTGGGCGGCACCGCGGTCGGCAGCGGCATCAATGCCGCACCCGGCTTTGCCGACCAGACCTGCGTGCATCTGGCAGCTTTTACCGGCCTGCCCTTTTGCGTCACGGCCAACCATTACGCGGCGCAAGGCGCGCACGATGCGCTGGGACGCGTATCCGGCGCAATCAAAAGCATCGCCGGCTCGCTGTTCAAGATCGCCAATGATATCCGCCTGCTCGCCAGCGGGCCGCGCTGCGGCCTGGGGGAGCTGAAACTGCCGGAAAACGAGCCCGGCTCGTCCATCATGCCGGGCAAAGTCAACCCGACCCAGTGCGAGGCGCTATCCATGGTGGCACTGCAGGTGATGGCCAACGATATGGCCATCACCCTCGCCAATGCCGGCGGCTATCTGGAAATGAATGTCTACAAGCCGCTGATCGCCGCGCGGCTATTGCAATCCATCCATCTCTTGGCTGACGCCAGCATCAGCTTCAACCGTCATCTGGTCGCCGGCTGCGAGCCGAATACTACACGCATCGCCGCGCAGCTTGCTGCATCGCTAATGCTGGTCACCGCGCTGACGCCGCTGACCGGCTACGACAAAGCCGCCGCCATTGCCCATCAGGCCCACACCAGCGGCACGACGCTACGCGAGGCAGCACTGGCACACGGCATCAGTGCCGCCGACTACGACCGTCTGGTCGACCCGCGCCGGATGATACAGCCGTGAAGAGCGCCCTATTTTTGATGCTGCTGTGCGCCATGCTGTTCAATAGCGCCAGCCACGCCGATACCCGGCTGCGGGCGCACAATATCGCGGTCATCGTCAACGATGCCGACCCGGACAGTGTCAATGCCGGCCGCTACTATCTAAAAGCCAGGCAGATTCCGCCACGCAACCTGATAAAAGTGCGGATCGAGGGCAGTCCCGGCAAACTTAGCGCCCCCCGCTTCGCCACACTCAAGGCCCAGATAGACAAGGCGCTGCCTGCCGGCATCGAGGTACTGGCGCTGATGTGGACCGCGCCTTATGCCGTCGAATGCAATTCCATCACCTCGGCGCTGACACTGGGCTTCGATGCCACACAATGCGCCAACACCTGCCTTCCCGGTACGCCTAGCCCCTACTTCAACAGCCGCGCCAAGCGTCCGCGCGATGCCGGCTTGCGCCTGTCCATGCTGGTTCCGGTGACCACGCCGAAAGATACACGCAGTCTGATAGACCGCGGCGTCGCCACGCGCAGAGCTTACGGCAAGGCCGACGGCTATTTCCTGCGCACCTCGGATGCGGCGCGCAGCAGCCGCATCCAGTTTTTCCCGCCATCGGGCGAACTGCCGCGCCTGCAACTGAGCCTGCATACCATTGACGCCGACAAGCTTGAAAACGCCCGCCACATCATGTTCTACCAGACGGGACTCGCTCATGTAGCGGCACTAGACACCCTGCGGTTTTTGCCCGGCGCGCTGGCAGACCACCTGACCTCCTTCGGCGGCGACCTGCTGGGCAAAAGCCAGATGAGCAGCCTCGCCTGGCTGCAGGCCGGTGCCACCGCCAGCTACGGAACCGTCTCCGAGCCATGCAGCTACTGGCAGAAGTTCCCCAACACCCAGGTACTGCTAGCAGGCTATCTGTCAGGAGACAGCGCGGTAGAGGCCTACTGGAAAAGCGTGGCATGGCCAGCGCAGGGGGTATTTATCGGCGAACCACTGGCCGCACCCTATTGCCGCAGCTGCAAACGGTAATACAGCCCACCTGCCCGGGATGCAACAAGGAGAGGTGGCACGTGGCAAAGCCAGGAACACACATGAGTGTGTGCAAACGAGTGCATTCACAGGTATCTGGCTGGCGCTATTTTGATGGATTTTGTAATCTGAGGTTTCGTCAGGATCGTACTATTAGCGTCATCCTGCTTGATCAGCTCGAGTTTCATCGTCCCCTTAAAACCGGCTGCAGCTGTATTCAACATCACCATACTGCCGATCACCCGGATTCCGGCATTGGCGGTGAATTTGCCGGAAGCGGAGTTGGAGGCATTGGTGGTGATCATATTGCCGCAATAGTCGGTTTGACCCGCATTATTGCCAACGCTTTTAGTCCCGTTCAGTTCGATGCCCTGATCCGCCAGGAACAGGATATTGCCGATACTGGAGAGGTTATCCGTTGCCG
>NZ_JBOFOO010000083.1:0-5220 GCF_051659485.1 Craterilacuibacter sp.
GTCAAACCGCGCTGGGACCTGGCCTCGCTACCCAAGGTTTAAACCTTAACGCTCACGCTATAGATGCCACACCGGCCGCGACTGATTTCGCGACCGGTGTGGCGCCAGAATTTCTGCCTTTCAAGGGCATACCGGAATCCCATGATCCAACTCAAGAACGTCAATCTGCGCCGCGGCCTGAAAGAGCTGCTGCTTAATGCCAGCCTTACCCTCAACCCGGGCAACCGCATCGGCATGGTCGGCGCCAACGGTGCCGGCAAGTCCAGCCTGTTTGCGCTCTTGATGGGCCAGTTGCAGCAGGATGCAGGTGAAGTCGAGGTACCGGCCCACTGGACGGTGTCCCATGTCGCGCAGGAAACGCCGGCACTGATGCGTAGCGCACTCGACTATGTACTCGACGGCGACCATGAGCTGCGCAGCCTGCAAAGCCGCTTATCCGAGGCCGAACACGCCAACGACGGCGTAGAGATCGGCCATTTGCACGGCGAGCTGGAGCATATCGACGCCTATAGCGCCGAATCGCGCGCCGCGCGCCTGCTGACCGGCCTGGGTTTTACCCAGGAAGGCCAGATGCGGCCGGTGTCCGATTTTTCCGGTGGCTGGCGCATGCGCCTGAATCTGGCGCAGGCACTGATGTGCCGCTCGGATTTGCTGCTACTGGACGAGCCGACCAACCACCTCGATATCGAAACCGTGCTATGGCTGGAAGACTGGCTGGTGGCCTACCCCGGCACCTTGCTGGTCATCTCGCATGACCGCGATTTCCTCGATGCGGTCACCACCCATATTGTCGAAGTCGCCCAGCAGACGCTGACGCTGTACACCGGCAACTACAGCGATTTTGAAGTCATGCGCGCCGAAAAACTGTCGCGCCAGCAATCCGACTTCCAGAAACAGCAAAAACAGATCGCCCACCTCGAATCCTTCATCACCCGCTTCAAGGCCAAGGCCAGCAAGGCGCGTCAGGCACAAAGCCGGGTCAAGGCACTGGAAAAACTGGAACGGGTGGCACCGGCGCATAGCGATTCGCCCTTTGATTTTTCTTTCGCCCCGCCCGACAAACTGCCCAATCCGCTGCTCAAGCTGGAAAACGTCAGTGTCGGCTATGGTGACACGCCCATCTTGCGCAATCTGACGCTATCGGTAGAAGCCGGTGCCCGCATTGGTCTTCTGGGCGTCAACGGTGCAGGCAAGTCGACACTGGTCAAGCTGCTGGCGGGCGAACTCGTGCCGCAGCAGGGCGAACTTATCGGCGCGCAGATGCTGCAGATCGGCTATTTTGCCCAGCACCAGCTGGAAACGCTGCGCCCGGACGAATCGCCGCTATGGCATTTGCAGAAACTGGCGCCGACCACGCGCGAGCAGGAACTGCGCACCTTCCTGGGCGGCTTTAATTTTCGCGGCGATGAAGTCTCAGCCCCGGTAGGCCCGATGTCGGGCGGCGAAAAATCGCGGCTGGCGCTGGCGCTGATCGTATGGCAAAAGCCCAATTTACTGCTTTTAGATGAACCGACCAACCACCTCGATCTGGAAATGCGTCACGCGCTGACGCTGGCGCTGCAGGACTTTGGCGGCGCACTGATCGTGGTATCGCATGACCGCTCCTTGCTGGAGGCCACCACCGATGTATTCTGGCGCGTGGGCGGCGGCGCAGTCACCCCGTTTGACGGCGATCTGGAAGACTACCGCCTGCAGCGCATCGCCGAGTTGGCCAATAGCGGCAAGCCCAGCAGCGGCAGCGCCAATGGCGGCGGCAACCGCAAAGAAGAAAAACGCCTGCAGGCCGATGAGCGCAAGCGCCTGAATGCGCTAAAAAAACCGCTGGCAACACGTCTGGCCAAACTGGAAAAGGCTCTGGATCTGCTGGGGCAGGAAAAAACTACGCTGGAAGCCTTCCTCGCCAGCGAGGAAGCCTACAGCATAGAAAACAAGTCCAAGCTCACTGAAGTGCTGCAAAAACAGGGCGAAACCGTGGCGCGCCTCGAAGCGGTCGAGGAAGAGTGGATGGAGGTGCAGGAACAGCTGGAGCAGCTATCCACAGAAAACGAGGGATAATCCTGTGGATAAATGAAATTTACACAGTAAATTTCATTAAAAATCAATTACTTAATATAGTTGCACATTTAAAAAGCAATACAAAAGCTTGTCCGCAGTTTGGCAGGAACAAGCTTGGGGACAGTCTGTGGAGAATGCCGGTAAGCAACTGATTTACCGGCATTTTTCATGGGCGCTTAAAAAACAGGCAGGCTTCGATTTTTTGCAGTGCCGGCTACGGCCGCATCAGGAAAAATGCGTATGCCGCTCCGCCGGGGCTTCGGTTTCCATTTTCGCCAGCCCCTGCAAAATTCCGCAGGCGGAAACAGCCTGCTCCGAATTGCACTGCAGCCGCAAATGCGCCAGCTGTACCTTCAGCTCACCCAGTTCGCGCAGTCGCGCATCGACATGGCCGATATGCTCGTCCAGCAAGGCGTTGACCTCGCCACAACGCGCCGAGGGGGTGTCCAGCAAGGCCAATAGCGCGCGGATTTCCTCATGGGTCATGCCCAGCGCCCGGCAATTACGGATAAAGCGCAGCCGCTCTACATGCACGGCGCTGTAGTGCCGGTAATTGCCGGCACTACGCTCGGGTGCCGCCAGCAAGCCTTCCTTCTCGTAATAACGCACGGTCTCGACCGTGCAGCGGGCTATTTGCGCCAGTTCACCTATTTTCATCAGCCATCCTCCATTCTCGCTTGACTCTATAGTAGCTTCAGGGTGTGCAATGCATCATACCGAACCCGGGAAAGATCATCATGCGCTACCGCCCAATCCAGCCCCCGCCCCGCCCGCAAGCCGCACCCGCAGCTTGCTGTAGTGGCGCCTGCCACACGTCCCCCGACGCGCCCCCGGCACCCGACAGTCCCTTGCCGGCAGGCCATATCCGCAGCCGCTTACGCATCGCGCAGATGGATTGTCCGGTCGAAGAAGCCTTGCTACGCAAGAGACTGGGCACGATGACGGGCGTTGCGGCACTGGAGTTCAATTTAATGGCGCGGGTACTGACCGTCGTGCACCTTCCCGTCACGCTGGACGCCATCATAGCGGCCATCGCTGACATCGGCATGCATGCACAAACCATGGACGAAACCACGCCGGCAGCCGCGCCCAGCGCGCCCAAGACAGCATGGTGGCCACTGGCCGCTGCCGGCCTGCTGGCACTTTTTGCCGAACTCGCTCACGCCTTGGACACGCCTGCGCTATTGGCTGCGCTGCTTGCCCTCGCCGCCATCGGCTTGTGCGGCCTGACAACCTACAAAAAAGGCTGGCTTGCGCTGCGCCACGGCCAGCTCAATATCAATGCGCTGATGAGCATCGCCGTCACCGGCGCAGCACTGATAGGCCAGTGGCCGGAAGCGGCCATGGTGATGGTGCTGTTCACACTGGCCGAACGCATCGAGGTCTTGTCGCTGGACCGGGCGCGGCGCGCGGTACAGGGGCTGATGCAGCTCTCGCCGCAAACCGCCACCGTACAGGACAGCGATGGCCAGTGGCGTGAACAAAGCGCGGCCGGCGTCGAGATCGGACGCCAGGTGCGGGTTAAACCGGGCGAGCGCATCGCGCTGGATGGCGTAGTCACGGCGGGGCAATCCAGCGTCGATCAGGCACCGATTACCGGCGAGAGCCTGCCGCAGGAAAAGTCGCTAGGCGACACGCTGTTTGCCGGCACCATCAACCAGCACGGTGCACTGGAATACCGCGTCAGCGCCCGCGCCGACAATTCGACGCTGGCGCGCATCGTCCATGCCATCGAACAGGCACAAGGCGCACGTGCGCCGATGCAGCGCTTTATCGACCGCTTCGCCCGCATCTACACCCCGGTCATCTTTGCGCTGGCACTGGCTGTCGCCCTCCTGCCGCCACTATTACTGGATGGCAGCTGGCACGACTGGATCTACAAGGCGCTGGTGCTGCTGGTGATTGCCTGCCCGTGCGCACTGGTGATCTCCACCCCGGTCACTATCGTCAGCGCACTGACCGCCGCCGCACGCGCCGGCATCCTGATCAAGGGCGGCGTCTTTCTGGAGGCGGGGCGGCGGTTGAAATTCCTGGCACTGGACAAGACCGGCACCCTCACCCACGGCAAGCCGGTACTCACCGACAGCGTATTTTTCAGTGGCCAGCATGAAGCGAGCCTGCGCCACATCGCCTTGAGTCTGGCGGCAAGATCCGACCATCCGGCCTCGGCCGCCATCGCCCGCGCACTGGATAAGGACCAGATCCCGTATCTGGATGTCACAAACTTCAGTGCCCTGCCCGGCGTCGGGATACGCGGCACACTGAATGGCCGTATCTATACCCTGAGCCAGCACCGCCTGTTACACGAGCAAGCCTTGTGCTGCGAGGCCATAGACAAGCAGATCGACGCACTGGAACAGCAAGGCAAAAGCGTGACCCTGCTTGCCGACGCTGAAAATGTGCTGGCACTGTTTGCCATGGCCGATACGCTAAAAGACGGCAGCCGCGCGGCCATCAGCGAACTGCATGCACTGGGAATCAAGACGGTGATGCTCAGCGGCGACAATATCCACACCGCCCGCGCCATTGCCGCGGCAGTCGGCATAGACGATGTCCGTGGCGAACTGCTGCCCGAGGACAAGCTGGATGCAGTGGCCGCCTATGCCGCGCAAGGTGTTACCGGCATGGTGGGCGACGGCATCAATGACGCACCGGCTCTGGCGCGGGCCGATATCGGCTTCGCCATGGGTGCCGCCGGCACCGATACCGCCATCGAAACGGCCGATGTAGCGCTGATGGACGATGATCTGGCCAAGCTGCCGGCCTTTATCCGCCTGTCGCGCCGCTGTCACGCCGTGCTGGTGCAGAATATTGTGCTGGCACTGGGTATCAAGGCTGTGTTCCTTGCGCTGACGCTAGCGGGGCTGGGAACGATGTGGATGGCGGTGTTCGCCGATATGGGCGCCAGCTTGCTGGTGATAGCCAACGGCCTGCGCCTGCTGCGCAAGCGCGGGTGAAGAGATAGGGCCCATTCACCCACAAGGACAGCGGACAAGGCTGGGGATGGGCTGTGGATAATTACGGCCAGCCCTTGTCGCAACAGGTGCCGGCCGCTTCTGCCTAAAAAACAGGCAATGATGGTTTCAGTCGCGGCGGCTAAGCAGCAGCCAGAGGCTGAACAGCACCGCCACGGCGAAGAACAGGCCGCTCCACATCGGCATCGAC
>NZ_JBOFOO010000084.1:0-4722 GCF_051659485.1 Craterilacuibacter sp.
CAGGCCGCCATCGCGGGCGAAGGCATAGACCATGCGCGAAGTCGAGGTCAGGCAGGCCAGTCCACAGATATAGTTGACGATAAATACGCCTATCCCCAGCGTGATCTGCAGGCCTTTGGGCAGTATCGATAGCAGAGCCGAAAACACCCCCACCCCCTGTTTGACGCCTTCGCTGATGCTGGGCATGGTCAGTACGAATACCGAGACCAGAATGTAGCCGAACAGCGCCGACCACAGTACCGCCAGCATGATGCCCTTGGGCACGTTATGGGCGGCATGGTGCGTTTCTTCCGAAGTATGCGCCGAGGCGTCGTAGCCGGTGAGCGTATAGACGGTCAGCAGCAGTCCCGATAAAAAAACCAGTGCCGGGCTGCTGTTTTGCGGCCACAGGCTGCCTTCGGTGCCGGTGAAGTTGGTAAAGGTAAACAGGCGGGTGAAATCCAGCGGCCCCGGTGCGTAGATCAAGAGCGAGACGGTCAGCACCAGCGACACGAAGAAGATCAGATAACCCGAGAGGTCGGTCAGTCGGGTGGTGGTCTTGATGCCCTGATGGTTGAGCCAGGCTTGCGACAGGGTGATGGCCGCGATAAACAGGGTCTGGTGCGTCCAGTTCAGGCTGGCGGGATCTATGCCCAGAAGCGGGGCGATCAGTGTCTTGAAGAAGGGGTCGTAGACGCCGAAATTGACCGAGGCGACGACAAAAATCAGCCCCAGAAGGTTGAACCAGGCGGTGGTCCAGCCATAGCCGCGTCCGCCAAGAATCGAGCTCCAGTGGTAAAGGCCGCCGGCGGTCGGATAAGCCGAGGCGATCTGCGACATGGCAGCGGCGACCAGCAGCACGAACATCGAGCCCACGATCCAGCCCAGGCCGACCGAGGCGCCACCACCGGCCGACAGGGCGGCAGGGAAGGCGGTGATGCCGCCGGCGAGGATGCAGATGATGGAAAACGAAATGGCGAAATTCGAAAAGCCGCTCATGCGCCTTGCCAGCTCCTGCGCGTAACCCATACTGTGCAGCTGCTTCTCGTCCTCGCTCATGGGGATGCGCGTATCCGGTTTATTTTCTCTCATGCTGCTTCTCCGTAGGTGAACTGCCGGCGACAGGTGTCGCCGCAGCCTTTGCTTGGGTGGCCAGACGCACGATTTCGTCAAACAAGGACTGCTGGCGGGCGTCGTCGCCGGCAGTCAATTCAGGATGCCATTGCACGGCGATCAGCTCGGGGAAGCCTGCCAGTGTCAGCGCTTCGATGATGCCGTCGTCTGCCCAGGCCACGGCTTGCAGGCCGTGGCCTAAACGGGAAACGGCCTGATGGTGCCAGGAGAGCGGGGTCACTTGCTGGCTACCCAGCAGTGCAGCCAGTGTGGAGGCAGGCTCCAGACTGACCGGATGGGCAACGGCCGCACGTGCAGGCGAGCGGTGAGCCACGGTCTCGCCAACCACGTCCGGCAGATGCGGGTGCAGGCTGCCACCCAGCGCCACATTAAAGAGTTGCAGGCCGCGACAGATCGCGAGGGTAGGGAGTCTGGCCTTGATCAGTGCCCGCGCCAGTGCCAGCTCGGTGTGGTCGCGCCCCGAATGGATGCCGTACAGCGTTTCATGCGTGCGCGCCGTGTGTTCGGGCGCGATGTCGCCACCGCCTATCAGCACTACGGCGTCCAGCCGCGACAGCCAGACGCGTATCCAGTGCTCGGCATTGCCGTGATGGGTATGCGGCAGCAGAACCGGCACGCCGCCCGCGCGTACGACGGCATCGATATATTCGGGCGGGGTGTGCGGGCCATGGCCTGCGCCCGCCGGATAGGTGGTCAGCCCGACCAGCACCGCCTCAGTCATGGAGCCGGCCCGCGACGGCCTCCATGAATATGTGGCGGTAGTCGTCGGCAGAGAGCAGGCACGGGTTGCCGCCATCGCTGGGATCGGCCTTGGCCATGGCGCCGATCTCGACCGCACGCGCGTCGTTCAGACCGATGTCGCCAAGGCTATCGGGAATGCCGGCTTCACGGCGCAGTGTCAGCACCCATTGCAACACCGCGTCGTAGCCTGAGCCCGGCAGATCCAGTACCCGAGCGAGGGTCACCATTTTTTCCGTTATCGCCGTGCGGTTGCGCTGCATTACATAGGGCAAGAGGATGGCGTTGGCCAGCCCGTGATGGACATCGAACACCGCGCCTATCGGATGCGCCAGCGCATGCACCGCCCCCAGTCCTTTCTGGAAGGCGGTCGCCCCCATCAAGGACGCTGCCAGCATCTGGCTGCGTGCCTCGATATCGTTGCCATCGTTGACTGCGCGCAACAAAAAATCGTGCACCAGACGCATGCCTTGCAGTGCGATGCCGTCAGCCAGCGGGTGATAAGCGGGCGCGCAAAAGGCTTCGAAATTGTGCACCAGCGCGTCGATGCCGGTGGCGGCGGTCAAGCGGGACGGCAGGCCGGTAGTGAGTTCGGGATCGGCCAGCACCCGGGATGGCAACATCGCCGGGTGGAAGATGATGACCTTGCGCTGTGCCGCCTCGTCTATGATCAGCGCGGCGCGCCCGACTTCGGAGCCGGTGCCTGCGGTGGTGGGGATGGCAATCACCGGCAGCATGGCCGTGGCATCGACCCGCTTCCAGTTGTCGCCCACATCCTCGAAATCCCATAAGGGGCGGTTTTGCCCTGCCATCAGCGCCACCGTCTTGCCCACGTCCAGCGCGCTACCGCCACCGATGGCGATCACGCCGTCGTGTGCGCCGGCCCTAAGGGCCGCTACGCCGGCTGTCACATCACGCCCTATCGGGTTGGGGCGCAGTTCGTGAAACAGTGCGTGTGCGATATCGGCAGCACTAAGGACAGACAGCAGCTTTTGCACCGGTGGCAAGCCGGCAAGTCCGGCATCGGTGATGATCAAGGGATTGCGCATCCCGAGTTCGGCGCACAGCCCGGGCAACTCGCTGATGCGTCCGGCGCCGAAGCGGATATGGGTGGGGTAATTCCAGTTGCCGGCAAGCGTCATCGTCAGCCTTTCAGATGGAAGGATTTGATCCGGGTCAGCTGTGCATAGCCCAGAGTGGATAGCGCGATGCCGCGCCCGCTGTCCTTGACACCGGTCCATGCCAGCGCCGGGTCAAGGTAGTCGCAGCGGTTCATGAACACGGTGCCGGCTTGCAACGCTCTACCCAGACGGATGGCCGCGTCTTCGTCACGGGTCCACAGCGAGGCGGTCAGGCCGTAGCGGCTGTCGTTCATCAGTTGCAGCGCCTCGGCGTCACCCGCCACCGGCATGATGCCGACCACCGGGCCGAAGCTCTCTTCATGCATCACCCGCATGCGGTGGTTCACATCGACCAAGACCTGCGGCGCGAGATAGGCGCTAGCGGCGGCATCGGCGGGAAACAGTGCCGGGTCTATCAGTGCGCGTGCGCCTTGTGCGAGGGCTTCGCTGATCTGGCCGCGTACGAATTCTGCGGCCGAGGCACGCACCAGGGGCCCAAGGGTGGTGCTGGCGTCCTGCGGGTGACCCAGCCGGTATTGCCGGGTGAGTGCGACAAAAGCATCGACAAAGCGCGGGTAAATCACGGTGTCAACATAAATGCGCTCGATGCCGCAGCACGACTGGCCGGCATTGAAAAAAGCGCCGTCGACCAGATTCTCGACGGCGGCATCCACATCGGCATCGGCACGCACATAGGCCGCATCCTTGCCGCCCAGCTCCAGGCCGACGCCGATAAAGCGCCCGGCGGCGGCGTGCTCGATGGCGCGCCCGCCCGCGACCGAGCCGGTAAAGGCGACAAAATCGATGGCGGAATCCGCCACCAGAGCCAGTGTGGCGTCATGCGCCAGATGCAGATACTGGAACACCCCTTCGGGTAAACCGGCTGCGACAAAGGCGTCGGCCAGAATCTCGGCTGCCAGCGGCGTCTGGCTGGAGTGCTTGAGAATGACGGTATTGCCGGCGGCCAGTGCCGGAATAATGCTGTTGATGGCGGTCAGGAACGGGTAGTTCCACGGTGCCAGCACCAGTACCGTACCCAGCGGTTCGCGCCGCATGAAACGGCAGAAGCCGGGCTTGGGCTCGGGGCGGATATCGGCTAGCGCCTCGTGGGCGATGGCCAGCATATGGCGGGCACGCTCTTCCAGACCGCGCACTTCGAAGGGGGAATGGGCGATCGGGCGGCCAATCTGGCGGGTGATGGCATCGGCAATGCGTGCCTTGTCCGCCACCAGCGCATCCACGGCACGGCCTAGCAATGCCAGCCTGTCACTCAGTGGCAGGCCTGCCCAAGTACCGCGTGCGGCTCGCGCCAAAGCCAGCGTATCAGCGACCTGTGCGGCATCGGCGTAATCGCGCGTCAAGAGTACGCTGCCGTCTAGCGGGGAGATAACATCAAAACTTGTTTTCATCAGATGGCCTCGAAATAGCGCTGCAATTCCCAATCCGTCACGTAGCGCTGGAATTCGCGCTCTTCCCATTCGCGGGTGGCGGCGTAATGCTCGACAAAATCCTCGCCCAGCCAATCGTGGGCAATAGCCGAGTCACGCAAGGCATGCGCGGCATCGCGCAAGGTGTGCGGCAGCTTGAGATGGGCCGGCGCGTCATACTGGTAGCCGTTGGCACTGATGGGCGCCTCCGGCTCTATCCGTCCGGCGATGCCGGCAAAACCGGCGGCCAGTGCACCGGCCAGCGCCAGATAAGGGTTGGCATCGGCGCCGGGCAGGCGGTATTCGACACGCTGGCTCTTGGC
>NZ_JBOFOO010000085.1:0-10182 GCF_051659485.1 Craterilacuibacter sp.
TTGCTCTAAAAGGATTTGGTCATGCTGGCGCAAGGTAAAACGCCGAAGGCTGTTTCCGCCGCGAAAGCGGGAGCCGGTTGCAGACATGCCCGAGGGGAGCGAGGCGAAAGCCTCTGTTACAAGGCGCGTAAGCGCAAGAATTTGGATGGCAAATCGTGAGTGTTTTTGTGCTCGATAAACGCAAACAACCGCTGATGCCGTGTTCACAGAAACGCGCCCGCAAGCTGCTGGATGCGGGTCGTGCGGTGGTGGTACGGGTGGTGCCGTTCACCATCCGGCTAAAAGACCGCGTGGGCGGGGTGATGCAGCCGCTTCAGGTCAAACTCGATCCTGGCAGCAAAACCACCGGCATTGCACTGGTGCGCGTACAGGACGAGGCTGATCCTGAAAGCGGTGAACTACGTCGCACCGTCCATCCGCTGTGGCTGGGTCACTTGCAGCATCGCGGCGCGGTCATTCGGGATGCGTTGCAGGCGCGAAGCGCCATGCGCCGCCGTCGTCGTGGTCAAAACCTGCGCCATCGTGCGCCACGGTTCGACAATCGAACGAAACCGGAAGGCTGGCTGGCGCCGTCCTTGCGGCATCGGCTGGAGACAACGCTGTCGTGGGTGCAACGGCTGCGCCGCTGGACGCCGGTTTCTGCACTCGCTGTTGAGCGCGTGAAGTTCGACATGCAGGCCATGCAAAACCCCGAGATAGCCGGCGTTGCATACCAGCAAGGGACACTGCACGGTTACACCGTGCGCGAATACTTGCTGGAGAAGTTTAAACGTCAGTGCGTGTACTGCGGTGCCTTGGGCGTGCCGCTGCAAGTCGAGCATGTAAAACCGCGTGCGCGGGGTGGTTCTGATCGTGTCAGCAACCTCGCGCTGGCGTGCCAGCCTTGCAACCAGAAGAAGGATGCGCTGCCGGTCGAAGTATTCCTGGCCAAGCAACCGGAACGACTGGCGAAGCTGAAGAAACAACTGAAGACCCCGTTGCACGACGCCGCCGCCGTCAATAGCACACGCAATGCGCTGGTTGCAGTATTGAAAGCCACCGGCTTGCCGGTAGAAACCTCGGACGGGGGCAGGACGAAATACAACCGTCGTACCCTCGCCATCCCGAAAACGCACGCACTGGATGCGGCCTGCGTGGGCTGGGTTGATGCCATCGGCCACTGGCAGAAGCCGGTACTGGAGATTAAAGCCACCGGACGCGGCCGCTACCAGCGCACGCGACTGGATAGTTCGGGTTTCCCGCAAGGCTATCTCACCCGCAGCAAACGACATCATGGTTTCCAGACCGGAGATCGGGTGCGGGCAGAGGTGCCGAACGGCAAGAAAACCGGCTGCTATTGCGGGCGGGTGGCGGTACGCGCCAGCGGCAGTTTCAATATTCAGATTGCCGGTCAACCGGCGGTGCAAGGGATCAGCCATCGGCACTGCCGACTGCTCCAGCGTGCAGACGGTTACGGCTATTCATTCCAACCCAAGGCTGCTTAACAAGAAAAGAGAGCGGGTACAGGGCGCAGCCCAGCCACGACGCCTGCGGCGTCGGCGCTATCCCTCCCCGGCATGAATGCCGAGGTTTCCCGCGCAAACTGATGAAAAAGGTTTACATCAAGACATTCGGCTGCCAGATGAATGAATACGACTCCGACAAGATGGTCGACGTACTCGCCGGCAACGAAGCCACTATCAAGACCGACAGGCCGGAAGAAGCGGACATCATCCTGTTCAATACCTGCAGCGTGCGCGAGAAGGCACAGGAGAAAGTGTTTTCGGACCTGGGCCGCGTGCGCGAACTCAAGCTGGAAAAACCCGGACTGATCATCGGGGTAGGCGGCTGCGTGGCCAGCCAGGAAGGGGCTGCCATCATCAAGCGCGCGCCCTATGTGGATGTGGTGTTCGGCCCGCAAACCCTGCATCGCCTGCCGGAACTGATTAAAAACCGGCAAAGCAGCGGCACATCGCAAGTCGACATCTCGTTCCCCGAGATCGAGAAATTCGACCATATCCCACCAGCCAAGGTCGATGGCCATGCTGCAGCCGTGTCCATCATGGAAGGCTGCTCCAAATACTGCTCGTTCTGCGTCGTGCCTTATACCCGCGGCGAAGAAGTCTCGCGCCCGTTCGAAGATGTACTGACTGAGATTGCCGGCCTGGCACTGCAAGGCGTCAAGGAAATTACCCTCCTGGGGCAGAACGTCAATGCCTACCGCGGCTTGATGGCCGATGGCGAGATTGCCGACTTTGCGCTGCTGCTGGAGTTTGTCCACGAAGTGCCGGGTGTGGAGCGCATCCGCTTCACCACCAGCCACCCGCGCGAGTTCACTGAACGCATCATCGACTGCTTTGCACGCCTGCCCAAGCTGGTTTCCCACCTGCACCTGCCGGTACAAAGCGGCTCCGACCGCATCCTGATGGCGATGAAGCGCGGCTATACCGCGCTCGAATACAAATCCATCATCCGCAAGCTGCGCGCCGTGCGCCCCGACCTCAGCCTGTCATCCGACTTTATCGTTGGCTTTCCCGGCGAAACCGAAGCCGATTTCGAGGCTACGCTCAAGCTGGTCAAGGATCTCGCATTCGACTTCAGCTTTGTATTTATCTACAGCCCGCGCCCGGGTACGCCGGCGGCCAACCTCTCCGACGACACGCCTTACGAGGTGAAGCAAGGCCGACTGGCTGCCCTCAATAAAGAGATCGAGGCCACCGGTTTTGCCATCAACCAGCGCATGCAGGGCACGGTACAGCAGGTACTGGTCGAGGCGGTATCGCGCCGCGATAGCGCCATGTTGGCGGCGCGTACCGGCAACAACCGCATCGTCAACTTTGTCGGCCACCCGCGCCTGTTGGGGCAGATGGTCGCCGTGCGCATTACCGAAGCGCACCCCCATTCGCTGGTCGGCGAGGTAGTCAGCGCCGAGGCGGTGTAATACCATCAGTGCATAACGATAATCCGGCCGATTCAGATGGATGAAGCGGACACCAGCCCCGGGGCACGATAGCGCAATGCCACACGCCGAACAGCTCAGTTTCAACCCGGTCGACAATGCCCGCCTGGCACGCCTGACCGGCCCACTGGATAGCAATCTCAAGCAGATAGAGATTGCTCTGGATGTCACCATCGCCCGCCGTGGTGAAGTTCTGCGCATTCAGGGCGAGCGGGCGCGCGAGGCGGCCAGTGTACTCACCCGCCTCTACCTGCTGGCCGAGTCGCAAGACTTGGAAGTCGAAGATGTGCAACTGTGTCTGGTCGAGCTGCAGCAAAATCCGTCGCTAGCCGGTGACAGCATCGCGTCCCCCGCACTGCGCACCCGCCGCGGCGACTTGCGCGGGCGCACCCCGCGTCAGGTTGGCTATATCCGGGCCATACTGGAACACAGCATCAGTTTCGGCATCGGCCCGGCAGGTACCGGCAAGACTTATCTGGCCGTCGCCTGCGCAGTCGATGCCTTCGAGCGTGATGCAGTGAAACGCATCATGCTGGTGCGTCCGGCAGTCGAAGCCGGCGAGAAGCTGGGCTTTTTGCCCGGCGATCTGGCCCAGAAAGTCGACCCGTATCTGCGCCCGCTATACGATGCCCTCTACGACCTGATGGGGAGCGAGCGGGTGGAACGCATGCTGGAAAAGGGCCAGATCGAGATTGCGCCGCTGGCCTATATGCGCGGACGCACGCTCAATAACGCTTTTATCATTCTGGACGAGGCGCAAAACACCACGCCCGAACAGATGAAGATGTTCCTCACCCGCATCGGCTTCGGCTCGCGCGCGGTGATTACCGGTGACATCACCCAGATTGATCTGGCCCGCCACCAGAAAAGCGGCCTGACCGAAGTCGAAAAGATTCTGGGACAGGTACGCGGCATCCATTTCCACCACTTCACCAGCGACGACGTGGTGCGCCATCCTTTGGTGCAGAAAATCGTCGACGCTTACGAGCATTACCATGAAACAAGCCAAACGTAATCCTGTCCTCGCGCGGCTGGCCGCACGCCTGCAACTGACACGGGACATACGCAGCGAGGCCACACACCTGCCCTCGGCCAGCGAACTGAACCGCTGGGCGCGAGCCGCACTGCAGTCCGGCGTCAAAATGGCCGAAGTGAGCATCCTGATTGTCGATGCCGATGAAGGCCGCAGCCTCAACCGCGACTATCGCGGCAAGGACTATGCCACCAATGTGCTCTCCTTCGCCCTGAACGAAGGCGAAACCGTGGCCGGCATGCCGCTGTTCGGCGATCTGGTGCTGTGTGCACCGGTAGTTGCACAGGAAGCCGCCGATCAGGGCAAGGATTTACTGGCCCATTACGCCCACCTGACCGTACACGGCATGCTGCACCTGCAAGGCTTGGATCACGAAGACGAAGCAGAAGCCGATGCAATGGAAGCACTGGAAACCCTGATCCTGGCGAAGCTGGGATACCCCGACCCCTATCTTGAGGAAAAATCCGTCTAATGGACGACTCTGGCAAACCGTCACCAAACTGGTTCGAACGACTACTTAACCGTTTTACCCATGAACCCGAAGACCGGGAAGAACTGGTCGCACAATTACACGCGGCATTCGAGCGCAATCTGATGGATGCCGATGCGCTGGCCATGATAGAAGGCGTGCTCAATGTCTCCGAGCAAACCGTACGCGACGTCATGGTGCCGCGCAGCCAAATGGATGTGGTACGCGTCGGCGATCCGGTCGAGCGCTTCCTGCCCTTCGTCATGGACACCGCCCACTCGCGCTTTCCGGTTATCGATGACGACAAAGACGATATTGTCGGCATCCTGCTGGCCAAGGATCTGCTGCGCTACTTCCACGCACCCAAGAATTTCGACCTGCGCGATACCCTGCGCCAAGCCATCTTCGTTCCCGAATCCAAGCCGCTGAACGTCTTGCTCAAGGATTTCAAGAGCACGCGCAACCATATGGCCATCGTGGTCGATGAATATGGCAGCGTCTCCGGCCTCGTCACCATCGAGGATGTCATCGAGCAGATTGTCGGCGACATCGACGACGAGTACGACTTCGACGAAACCGAAGACAATATCGTCCCCATCCGCGGCCAACGCTTCCGCGTCAAGGCGCATACCGAAATCGAAGACATCAATACCTTCTTCGGCACCCGCTTTTCCGATGAAGACGCCGACACCATAGGCGGCCTAGTACTGGCTGCCATGGCGCATATGCCCAAACGCGGTGAGAAGGTGTCCTTAGGGATACTGGATATCACGATATTGCGTGCCGACAGCCGCCGCTTGCATACGCTGGTCGTCTCGCCACGACACAAGCCGGGCGACGACGCTAGCGGCGAGCAGGACGCCTGATGCCCAGAGCCTTTTTCTATCTGGCCGCCGCCTTGATGGCCGGCGCGGCAAGCATGTTTGCCTTCGCGCCCCACCGCCTGTTCTGGCTGATGCCGCTATTACTGGCCATCCTGGCAGAGCTCTGCCTACGCCACCCGCGCCATGCTTTTGCCTTGGGCTATGGCTGGGCTCTGGCGGCCTATACCGCCAACTTCAACTGGATCTACAACAGCCTGCACGATGTTGCGCACTTGCCGGCTATTCCTGCTGCCATCGCCACCATCCTGCTGCCGGCCTATTTGGCGCTCTATCCGGCCTTGGCCATGCTGTTTACGATCAGGCTCAGCCAGCAGACATGGGTGCGCTGGCTGTTGCTGTTTCCGGCCCTGTGGACCTTGGGTGAATGGCTACGTAGCTGGATGCTGACAGGCTTTCCCTGGGGCGCCGTTGGCTATAGCCAGATTGCAGAAAGCCCGCTGGCCGGCCTTGCCGCTGTCGGCGGCATCCATACGGTCACCTTTGCC
Organism: Craterilacuibacter sp.; assembly: GCF_051659485.1. NCBI lineage: Bacteria > Pseudomonadati > Pseudomonadota > Betaproteobacteria > Neisseriales > Neisseriaceae > Craterilacuibacter > Craterilacuibacter sp. The sequence goes on from NZ_JBOFOO010000085.1 coordinate 5,810, forward strand.
GTCGCCCTGACGGGGGGCGCATTGGTGGTCTTACCGCGGCTAGCCAAAAACGGGCGTCTGGCTCTGATCGCCTTACTGCTTCTGCTGTGGGGTGGCGCACAAGCACTGAAGTCCGTGCCATGGACGCAAGACTCGGGCAAACCGGTGAGTGTCGCGCTGGCGCAAGGCAATATTCCACAGGCGCTGAAGTGGAGCCCCGAAGTTCTGCAACTGACGATAGAACGCTACTACCGGATGATAGGCACCCAGCGTGCCGACCTGATGATTCTGCCGGAAACGGCTTTTCCGCTGTTTCTGGAAGACTTGCCCTCAGGCTTGATCACCATGATCCAGCGCGAAGCCAAGGCCAAACAGATGGATATTGCCATCGGTATTCCGCGCCGCACCGATGATGGTCAGGGTTATCTCAATGCGGTGGTCGCTTTTAGCCAGCCGGAACTCCCCTACTATGCCAAGAACCATCTGGTACCTTTCGGCGAATTCATCCCGCTGCCGCAGTTCATCGGCTGGATCTACCAGTTTATGGACATGCCCTTGTCCGGCTTCTCGCGCGGTGGTGCGGCACAAGCCCCACTGGCGCTGGCCGGCCAGAAAGTGGCATTCAATGTCTGTTATGAAGACAGCTTTGGCGAAGAACTAATAGGCCCGGCCCGCAATGCGACTATGCTCGCCAACGTCAGCAATCTGGCCTGGTTCGGCAAAAGCTCGGCGATGGATCAGCATCTGCAACTGTCGCAGACCCGCGCACTGGAAACCGGCCGCCCGATGCTGCGCTCGACCAATACCGGCATGACCGCCCTGATAGGGCCGGATGGCAGTATCAGCAATATGGCCGCACCCGACACCGAACAGGTTCTCAAGGTGAAGGTGCAAGGGCGTAGCGGGCTGACGCCCTATATGCGTAGCGGCAACCTGCCCATCCTGTTGGCTTGTGCCCTCTTGATCCTGGGCGTGATTGCCGCAGAATGGTGGCGCAAGCGCCGCCTGCCCATGCAGTAACTAAACGCAAAGCAAAAAGAGCCGGCAATGTGCCGGCTCTTTTTTATCGTGCCATCTTACTTCATCGTCGGCATGACAAACTCGGCGGTCAGCTTTTCCGGCCAGCGGCTGGTAATGGTCTTGATGCGGGTATAGAAACGTACGCCCTCCGGGCCGTGCATGGCATGATCGCCAAACAGCGATGCCTTCCAGCCACCAAAGCTGTGAAAGGCCATCGGCACCGGGATCGGTACATTGATGCCGACCATGCCGACCTGAATGCGATGACCGAATTCGCGGGCCGCCGCACCGGAACGGGTAAAGATCGCGGTTCCGTTGGCGTAGGGGTGGGCATTGATCAGCGCGACAGCACTATCAAAATCGGGCACCCGCACCACGGCCAGCACCGGCCCGAAAATTTCCTCCTGATAAATCGTCATAGCGGGAGTAACATGATCGAACAGGCAAGGCGCAATAAAGAACCCCTCTTCATACCCCGGATGACGGTAGCCACGGCCATCAACGACCAGACTCGCACCTTCGGCCACGCCGGTATCGACATAGCCGGCGACCTTGTCCAGATGGGTACGTGTTACCAGCGGACCCATTTCCGCATCGGCGTCATTACCCACACCGATTTTCAGGGTACGCGCACGCGCAGCCAGCTTCTCGACCAGCGCATCCGCTACATCCCCAACCGCAACCGCCACCGAAATCGCCATGCAGCGTTCACCCGCCGAGCCGTAAGCCGCGCCCATCAGCGATTCGACCGCCCCATCCAGATCGGCATCCGGCATCACCACCAGATGATTCTTGGCACCACCCAATGCCTGCACCCGCTTGCCGTGATGGGCACCGGTTTCGTAGATATAGCGCGCGATGGGGGTAGAGCCGACAAAGCTCAGGGCCGCCACATCCGGATGGGTAAGCAGGGTGTCTACCGCCAGCTTGTCTCCATGCACCACGTTGAACACACCTGCCGGCAAACCGGCCTGCTGCAACAATTCGGCCAATAGCACTGCGGTAGACGGATCGCGCTCGGAGGGTTTGAGGACAAAAGTGTTACCACAGGCGATCGCGACCGGGAACATCCACATCGGCACCATGGCGGGGAAATTGAATGGCGTAATACCGGCCACCACCCCCAGCGGCTGGCGCATGGAGTGGCTATCGATACCGCTACCTACCTGCTCGGTGAACTCACCCTTAAGCAGCTGCGGAATACCGCAGGCAAACTCGACCACCTCCAGCCCACGGGTCACCTCGCCGATGGCGTCGGATACTACCTTGCCGTGCTCGCTGGAAATCAGCTCGGCGATTTTCTGCTGGTTTTGTTCCAACAGTTCCTTGAATTTGAACAGTACACGGGCACGCTTCAAGGGCGGGGTGGCCGCCCATGCCGGAAATGCACGCCGTGCGGCAGCAACCGCCACATTCACTTCATCAATACTGGCCAGCGGGGCATGAGCAATAACCTGACCCAGTGCCGGATTGAAAACATCGCTGCTGCGGCCGCTTTGGCCGGCGTAGTGTTCGCCGCCAATAAAATGGGGAATGCTATACATGGCAAGGGTCCTTATTATTCGGTTACGCGAATGGCGTCGCCAATCACGCTAAACAGGGTGTCGATTTCCTGCTCACTGATGATCAATGGTGGAGAGCAGGCGATGATGTCACCGGTAAAACGCACCAAGACGCCCTGCTCCCAGCACTTAAGAAAGACATCCATGCCACGGGCACCGGGGGCGTCCGGACGGCTTTCCAGTTCGATACCGGCAACCAGACCCAGATTGCGGATATCCTTGACGTTGCGCTCGCCCTTCAGGGCATGCACCTTGTCTTCAAAGCGCGGCGACAAGCTGGCCGCACGCTCAAATAAGCCATCCTGGCGATAGACATCCAGCGTGGCAATCGCTGCCGCACATGCCAATGGGTGAGCGGAATAGGTATAGCCATGCGGAAACTCGATGGCTCTATCCGCTGCAGCCTCCATAAAGGCATCATGGATCTCGGGCTTGACCAGCAAGGCGCCCATAGGCACCACGCCATTGGTCAGCCCCTTGGCACAGGTGATGATGTCGGGCAACACGTCAAAGCGGTTGGCGGCCCAGTCGGCCCCTAGGCGGCCAAAACCGGTAATCACTTCATCGAAAATCAGCAGGATGCCGTATTTATCGCAAATTTCACGCAGCCGCTTAAGGTAGCCCTTGGGCGGGATCAAGACACCGGTAGAGCCGGCCATAGGCTCGACAATGACGGCGGCAATGGTTGAAGGATCATGCAGGGTTGTAATGCGCGCTTCCAGTTCATTGGCGAGTTCGACACCATATTCAGGCTCTCCACGAGTGAAGGCATTGCGTGCCAGATCATGCGTGCTCCTGATATGGTCAACCGCCGGCAGGCTCACCGGAAACAGTTTGCGGTTGCCGGCGATACCGCCGACCGAGATCCCGCCAAAGTTCACGCCGTGGTAGCCACGCTCACGCCCGATCAACTTCACACGAGCAGCGTCACCGCGCACCCTATGGTAAGCAATCGCCATTTTCAGGGCAGTGTCGGCCGCTTCGGAGCCGGAGTTGACGAAAAACACCTTGGACAAGCCTGCCGGCGCCATGGCTGCCAATCGTTCTGCCGCCTCGAAAGCCTTGGGATGGCCGATCTGGAATGGGGGCGCGTAGTCCAGTGTTGCGGCCTGCTTCTGTATGGCCTCGACAATAGGCTTGCGGTTGTGACCCGCATTCACACACCACAAACCCGCACAGCCATCGAGAATTTGCCGGCCCTGGTCATCGGTGTAATACATCCCGTCAGCGGAAACCAGCATGCGCGGGGCGCTCTTGAAGTGGCGGTTGGATGTAAATGGCATCCAGAAAGCCTGCATTTGATTCTGATCCATGATGTTCTCTCCTCACTGCACGGTCGTGCCATAGTCAGGAATGTAGACAGATGCAGCACAGCGCAACATAGGCAGTTGCCACAAAAACAGACTGACTGTATTGAAATAAAAACTGTACGGTAGGAATAGGCAAACGCAGAGAGGGCTTATCTTGAAGCCATAAAACAGGTTATGCTGAAAGAATTACAAGAGGCGGAAAGCAAGGCATGGCAACATCGACAGGCACAACACTGGCCGAGCAAATCGTCACCCGCCTAATTCACAGCATTGAGCAAGGTACGCTGCCCCCAGGCAGTCGTCTGCCGTCGGTTAGAAGGTACGCACAAGAACACCAGATCAGTACCTTTACAGTGAGCGAGGCCTATCAACGACTGGTGACCCGCGGCTATGCCATTGCACGCAAGGGTGCTGGCTACTATGTTGCTCCCCGTAGTCTGGTACAACCACTATTGGCACCGGCGCTGGACAGCCTGCCGATTGACGACGACTGGCTGCTTAG
>NZ_JBOFOO010000086.1:0-1820 GCF_051659485.1 Craterilacuibacter sp.
CCTTCAAGCTGCGCATGCGCGAATTCAACCGTAAAATCAGTGGCCGCAAGCTGTCCGACCTGGCGGTCTTCAAGATCGAACCGGAAGATGAGACCGCTCTGGTTGAAGCGATCGACCTGCTGATCAGCACTGCGTCCACCGTCGGCACCGGTGAATCGTTCGAGTTATTCAATCAGCAAAGCGTGCTGGATGATGCACAGCTCGACCGTGCCAAGACCCTGTTGATCGAAGAGGGCAACGCACGGCAAGGCTTGCGGGTGGCGGACCTGTTCCGGCTTCGTTTCTGGGTGGGCAAGGCCGACCGCGAAGCCGAGGCGTTTGACGACCTAGACGGTGCCGCCTCCAATGGCACCGTCCTGATGGCCAAACTGGTGACTGGGCTGGCTATGCTGCACCTGATGCAGGACCAGCGCCGACCGATCCGGGGCGTATGCTATCTGGACGAGGCACTGGCGCTGGATGCGCGCAACCAGCGCAGCCTGATCGACACTGCCGCCGAGTTCGGCTTCTCGCTGATTTTCGCGTCCCCCGCGCCGTTGACCACCGTCCGCTATTGCGTCCCCATCCACCATCGGCACGGCAGCAACTTGATCAGCAGCCAGAGCTGGCAGGTGCTCGAACCACTGGAGTTTTCCGCATGAACGACCGCACCCTGCGTGCGGCGCTTGGCAAGCTGCAAGGCCAGTCCGAGTTGCCGGTCAGCCAGTTCACGCCCGCGCAGCAGGCGGTTCTGGATCGTTTTGCCCGACAGACCGGTGCCCTGCACCGCAGGACACAGGGACGGGGTGGCGTGTACCAGGTTCTCCAGGTGGATATCCTGGCCGCACATCTGAATGCGCTATCGCCAGGGGCCAGTTCGGACGATGTGTCGCTGCCAGCCCGGGCACGCCATATCGCCAGCGCTCGCAGTAGTAAAGCTGCCGCACACCGTCACGATAAGCACTATCTGTTGCTCAAGGCGCACGGCGGACAGGTGAATTGGCAGGATACGCAACGAGGCATTCACCTGCCTCTGAGTGAACATACCCGAGATTTTGGAGTGGCCGCGCTGTCGGTCGCATCATCCGATGGCTGGGCGAGCGAGCAGGATTTATGGCTGGTCGAGAATCAGGCGCTGTTTGACCGGACCGACTGGCTGCCCCCTTCAACTCAAGCCTCGCTCGCTTATTACGGGGGACAGCTTAACGGTATCTTGCTCGACTGGCTGGCCGCACGCGAGCGCTTTACCCGTGTCATCCTATTTCCGGATTACGACGGCGTCGGGTTTGCGAATTATGCGAGGCTGTACAGCAGGCTTGGTAGTCGCTGCGAGTTCTGGTTGATGCCCGACTGGCAGGACAAGCTGGCACGTTTTGGCAGTCGCCAGCTATGGCAAGACACCCGGGCCGAATTCGAACGCGTCCGGCCACAGCTACCACCAGCCTTGGGCGAGCTGACAGAGCAGATGGCTGCCCAGGGGCTGGCATTGGAGCAGGAGGCGGTTTGGCTCGATTAAGCGACAAGCCACAACCGTTGCATGCATCGGCAATGTGCTTCCTGCGATAAAATACCTGTTCGGGCTATCGCCCCATCGCCAGCAAATCGAACACGACCCGCGCAAAATCGGCGGTCTTTTTCGGGTCGGAGAGTAGCTGCATCGCTTGATTTTCATGTGCTTCTCTACTGTCTATGATAGCGTTGTCGACTACGCTGGGAAAGTCACCCAGCAGCGCTTGTTCGGCGGCGTTGTTGGTGATTTGCTTCATTACGATGTCGTTCTCGTTCACTTTTCCGCCGATAGTGTAGAGGTAGTTCACCATGTCGCCATTGCTCAGACGGTC
>NZ_JBOFOO010000087.1:0-6414 GCF_051659485.1 Craterilacuibacter sp.
CGTTTCCAATCTTCTTGCAGTGCGAGTGTTTGGCATCGCCAAGCACTCACACCTATCGGTTGTTCGTGTTGTTAAAGAGCAGTGCCGATCCGCTTGTTTCGTTTGCGGCGTCAGCTGAGGAGGCGAAATATACGCACTACCGACAGGGGCGTCAAGCCCGACAATACAAAAAGTACAGGCATTAGCCGCCAAAAAACAGCAAAGCAAGTTCAACTCATTGTTTTAATGCAACTTACCAACCACCGGCCCGTCAGAAAAACCCCGGCAATGGCAATCCATCGCCGGACAGGTTTTGTTCAACTACGGTAATCGGCATTAATCCGGACATAGTCATAAGAAAAATCGCAAGTCCATACTGTCGCCTCTGCTACACCACGCTCCAGCACAACCCTCACGGTGATTTCACTTTGCTGCATCACCCGCTGCCCATCTGTCTCTTGGTAGGCTGGATTGCGCCCGCCCTCGCATGCCACCAGAACATCATCCAGATAAAGCGATAGCCTATCTACATCCAGATCATGGACGCCGGCATAGCCGATGGCGGCCAGCAAACGCCCCAGATTCGGGTCAGAAGCAAAAAAAGCGGTTTTTACCAGCGGCGAACGGGCAATGGCGTACGCGATGTCCTTGCACTCAGCCACACCACGCCCACCCTCCACCTTAACAGTAATGAATTTGGTGGCCCCTTCGCCATCGCGCACAATGGCCTGCGCCAGTTCGTGCGCCAGATCAAGCAGCGCGGCCTTAAATGGTACGTAATGGGAATGGTCAACCGAATCGATCAGCGCCCCCCCTGCCTTTGCCGACGAAACAAGCATAAAGCTGTCGTTGGTCGAGGTATCACCATCAATAGAGATACAGTTGAACGACTGATCGGCAACTTCCCTGATCAATTGGTTCAATACCGGCTGCGTAATGGCGGCATCCGTCGCAATAAAGCCCAGCATGGTCGCCATATTGGGGTGGATCATGCCCGCCCCCTTGGCGATACCTGTCAGTACCAGCGAAACGCCATCCAGCACCAGTGTACGACTGGCGGCCTTGGGCGCCGTATCGGTGGTCATGATGGCCTCAGCCGCTTCTGCCCAGCAAGCCGTGCGCCGTCCGGGCAGTGCTTCGATAATCTTGCCGACCGGTAATGGCTCTAGGATGACCCCGGTGGAAAACGGCAAGATCTGCTCGGTTTGACACCCCAAATCCTCGGCGAGTGCCGCACACACTTGTAAGGCGTGTTCACGCCCGGCAGCGCCGGTGCCGGCATTGGCATTGCCGGTATTGATCACCAGCGCACGCACAGCCACCCCTTGCTCGAGATTGGCCTTGCAGATTTGTACCGGTGCGGCACAAAAGCGGTTCTGGGTAAAGACACCGGCTACGGTTGCCCCTTCATCCAGCCGGATCACCAGCAAATCCTTGCGATTGGCTTTTTTGATACCGGCCTCGGCCACCATCAACTCGACCCCGGCCACTGCCAGCAGATTTTGTTCTGCTAGCGGTTTAAGATTGACTGCCATCAAACATCTCCATAAAAAATGTTATTGGCATCGATTGTAGCGGATTTATGCTGGCCTGCGCGCTACGCCACCATCAATCAGACTGCGTCTGCTTCAGGCAAACCAATAGCGCCTCGCCATAGCGGGCCAGCTTGAGTTCACCCAGGCCATAGATACGTTTGAGATCAAATAAAGACGCCGGGCGCTTTTCAACCAGCTCGCGCAAGGTCTTGTCGGAAAAAATGGCATAGGCCGGCACATTGTGTTCATCCGCCATGCCCTTGCGCCAACGCCTAAGCGCCTGCCACACCCGCTCCTCACGCTCGGTACGCAGCCATTGCTCGCTGCTGCTGGTTTTGGCCCGGCTATCATCGGCCAAGGGGCGCAGAAAGACTTTTTCCTGCCCCTTGAGGATGGCACGACTGGCTTCCGTCAGGATCAGCGACTGCCCGTGGCTAATATCCACTTCGATGATTTTTTTGGCTACCAGCTGGCGCACCAGAGAGCGCCATGCCCGTTGCGAGTACTCCTTGCCGATACCGAAGGTGGACAGTTGCTCATGGCCGGCTTGCGTCACCTGCGCATTGCTGCGACCAAGCAGCACATCGATAACCTGACGCGCGGCATAACGCTGCCCGACCCGCCAGATACACGACAGCAGCTTTTGTACAGGCTGGGTGGCATCAAAAGTCAGCGGCGGATTGAGGCAGTTATCGCAATGGCCGCATGGCTCACTGCCCTCGCCAAAATGGGTCAGTATCAGCTGGCGGCGGCAGCCCGCGGTCTCACAGAACGCTACCATCGCATCGAGCTTGGATAATTCGACCTCTTTTTGCAGCTGGGCCGTCTCCGAATTCAAAATCATTTGTGTCAGCTGCACCATATCGTTCAGGCCATAACACAGCCAACTCGATGCCGGCAGACCGTCACGCCCTGCACGCCCGGACTCCTGATAAAAATTCTCCGGACTTTTGGGTAGATCGACATGGGCCACAAAGCGCACATCCGGCTTGTCTATTCCCATGCCAAAAGCCACCGTAGCCACCATCACAACCCCATCTTCGCGCAAAAACTGGCGCTGGTTGGCGTGGCGAGCCCCATGCGTCATCCCGGCGTGATAAGGCAGGGCATGAATTCCGTTTTGTGCCAGCCACGCGGCAAACTCCTCGACCCGCTTGCGCGACAGGCAATAGACGATGCCGGACTCGCCTTGGTGCTCGCGCTGGATATACGCCAGCACCTGTTTCTTGGCCTCGTGCTTTTCTATCACTTGATAGAAAATATTCGGTCGGTCAAAGCTGGACTTGAATACCGGCGCATCGGACAGATGCAGGTAATGCAGGATATCTGCCTCGGTTTGCGGGTCCGCCGTCGCCGTCAGTGCGATACGGGGTACGCCGGGGAAGCGCTGAGCCAAGACTCCCAGTTGCTGGTACTCGGGACGGAAATCATGCCCCCATTGACTGACGCAATGCGCCTCATCAATGGCAAACAAAGCCAACTTGAGTCCGGCCAGAAAGTCGAGAAATCGCGGTAGCAGCAAGCGTTCGGGGGCGACATACAATAATTTGAGTGTGCCATTGCTGGCTTCCTCTGCGATGAGGCGCGCGGCTTCAGGCTCGGTTGCCGAATTCAGGCAGGCCGCAGCAACGCCCTGCTCGGTCAAAGCCGCAACCTGATCCTGCATCAGTGCAATCAAGGGTGAAACCACGATGGTCAAGCCATCGCGCATCAAGGCCGGAATCTGGAAGCACAAGCTTTTGCCGCCACCGGTAGGCATCAATACCAGCGCGCTCCCGCCTTCTGCCACTTGGGAGATGATCTGGGCCTGCTCTCCCCTAAACTCGGGGTAACCGAACAGGTTCTGCAGAATATCTAGGGCTTCGCGCATGGTTTATAGCGATCGAAAAACAGGAAGGCACCCATTGTAAGCGCAAAGTGTACCCAAGCTGCCTTATGTCACGGCAAGCCGGTATACATCGGCACCTCCATGAACAGGCTGACCTCATGGCGTGAATATGCGAGACTGCACGCTATGGAGGTTTTCATGTTCAAGCATCTATTACGCAGCACCTTACTGACTACGGTCTTTCTGGCCGGTTGCGCCACCCAAAGCAGCAAACCGCTGGACAGCGGCGCGACAGGCGAACTCCGTCCGCTTGCCAACGCCGAATGGCACAACCTGGGGGTTTCCCCAAGCGGCAATATCCTGCATGAAATCGACGGGCTGAGCATCCGTAAGCTTAGGGATGGGCAATTTGCTTACCGTGACCGCAAAACCATCTTCAATCCAAGCAAAGAAAACTTTCTGAACACGCCCCGGCACAAGTTTTCGGTCAACCGCTGGCTGGTCGATTGCAAGGCACGCAATATCCGCCTTTCCGGCATGAATCTGTTTGATGAAAATGGCCGTGCAATCACCAACTACACATATAATGACAATCAAATTAGCGCTATGCCGGTTGTACGCAATTCGGCAAGCTACCAGCAATTCGAATATGTGTGCGGAACCACAGCCAGCTAAGGCGTGAGGCTCCGCCGGAACGGAGCCCATGCGCAGAGTCGTTTTCAACCAAAAAGGCGGGGTCGGCAAATCGACCATTACCGTTAATCTGGCGGCCATCGCCGCCAGCCTGGGCAAGCGGGTCTTGGTCATCGACCTCGATCCGCAAGGCAACAGCAGCCATTACCTGACCGGCGACACCGCATCCGACCCCCGTCAGGGCGCCGCCGGCCTGTTCCAGCAGATGCTCAGCATCAGCCTGTTCGGCAAAAAGACAAGCAGTTTTATCAGCGAAACCCGCTTTCCCGGCCTCTCGCTGATGGCCTCGCATCCGGAACTCGCCGAGTTGATGATCAAGCTGGAGTCGCGCTACAAGATGTTCAAGCTGAAAGAAGCGCTGGATGCACTGGGTGACGATTACGACGAAATCTGGATAGACACCCCGCCCGCGCTCAATTTCTACACCCGCTCGGCGCTGATCGCCGCCGAACGCTGCCTGATTCCTTTTGACTGTGACACTTTCTCCCGCCATGCCTTGCTCGGGCTGATGGATAGTGTTGCCGAAATCCGCGCCGACCATAATCCGGCACTGTCCATCGAGGGTATCGTCGTCAACCAATACCAGCCACGCGCCAGCCTGCCCAAGCGCATGGTCGAAGAACTGCGTGCGCAGGGTCTGCCGGTACTCGACCCGCCGCTACCGGCCTCGGTCAAGATCCGTGAGTCGCACGAGGCATGCAGCCCGATGATTTATCTGGAACCACGGCATAAATTATCCCAAGCCTTCAGCGCGCTGTATCAATCGCTAACCGCCTGACGGAAGCGCCAGTAGCGTGGCGCTTCCTTGCGCCACGCCCGGATAGTGACAGTATCGGAGACCTCGATGCGTAAGGCACCGGCCTGATCGGTGCGCAACACCCGTGCACCATGGCTTGCGACGCGTGCCAGCACCTCGGGATGCGGATGACGATAACGGTTGCGATAACCGTTACTGGACAAGGCCCAGTACGGGGACACTGCGTCCAGAAACAGGGCGCTACTGGAGGTGCGGCTACCATGATGCCCCAGCACCAGTACACTGGAACGCAAGGCGGTGCCATAGCGTTCGACCAGACGCTGCTCCTGCTGTTGCGGCAAATCACCGGTGACCAGTAAGGCCTGCTGTTGCGTCGCGACCCTGAGAACACAGCTGGCGGCATTATCATCGGCCGTCGCTTCCTGTGGCCCGGGCGCCAGCATATCAAAACGCACCCCATCCCATACCCAGCTCTGCCCCGCGACACAGGGCGCGGCCGCGATGCCATCGCCCTGCATCTTGGAGACCTGCCCGGACAGAATTCGCGACACGGGTAAAACGGCCAGCAAAGAAGGTGCCGCCCCCATATGATCGGCATCGTGATGCGACAACAGCAGCACATCCAGCCGCTGGACACCCAAGCCCTGCAATTGCGGCAATAGGATGCGTCCGGCCTCACCGGCACCGGTATCAAACAATAGGGCATGGTGCCTGGTTTGCAGTAATAGCGACAAACCCTGACCCACATCGATCAGCTGCGCACGAAAACTGCCTGCCGCGGGCAACGGGGGCTGATAACAGAATAGCGGCACCATCATCAAAGTGCCCAGCAGGCGCTGCGCCCAAGCCAGAGGCAGCAGCAGACAAAAACTGCCGGCCAGCGCCAGCAAAGTCAGCGGCCACGGCGCCGCTGGCAAGGCCAGAGAAGGGAAACGGGCGAGATAGCCCAGCACCGCAAAAAAGCCCTGCGCCGCCAGACCCGCCAACTGCAACAGCAGGCCACTGGGATCGAATAGCCCGGCCAGTGCCAAGGGCGTCACCAGCAGGCTGACCCACGGAATGGCAAACAGGTTGGCCAGAGGCGAAATGAGCGGCAACTGTCCGAAGAACCACAATAGCGGCAACGGCGACACCACCAGCACGGCCCACTGCCCGTCGATAACACGACGCCACCCTTTAAGCGGATGACGTCGCGCCATGCCGGTGATGACCAGTGCGGCGACCAAACCGAAGGACAGCCACAGCCCCGGCGCCAGCACCGCAAACGGATCGATCAGCAACACCAGCGCCAGTGCACTCCACCACACCTGAAACGGGGTAAACCCGCGCCTCAGCAACAACATCAAGCCGGCAAAGGCCAGTGCCAGTACGGTGCGCTGGGTCGGCACCGAAAAGCCGGCCAACAAGGCGTAAGCCCAGGCCGCCCCCACCCCGACCAATACACACATCATCTGCGGTGAACGGCTCAGGCGCGGCAACAGCCGCAGCAAGCCGCGCATCAGGATACCGGCCAATAGCGCGACCATGGTGACGTGCACACCGGAAACACTGACCAGATGAGTGGTTCCGGTCGCGGATAATTCGCGCCACACATCACGCGGCAAGGCGCCCTGCGCCCCGAC
>NZ_JBOFOO010000088.1:0-2349 GCF_051659485.1 Craterilacuibacter sp.
GCCACCACCGCATGGGTCAGCGCCTCGGAGAAGCCGGGCTTGATGGCATCGCTGCTGCAGGCCAAGAGGCGCGCCAGTTCCAGCACCGTTTCGCCACGATACGGTTGCAGATAGTGCACCGGACGCCCGGCGGCATGCGCCGCACGCATGGCATCGGCCAGCGCGGCATACGGGCGGGTGGTGGTCACGCCGGCGGTAGCGGCACGCTCGGCCAGCGACGGTACCGGCCCGGTCCAGACAATATCGGCCACATCCGGCTCGTTACCGTAAAGCGCCACTTCGCCAGCATCCAGATCCAGCACGCCGGCCAGTGCCTGCATATCCAGTCCGAAGAAATAGCGGAAGCTGGCGTCCTGCACGAAATGGTAGGGGTTGTGCGCATAGTTCATCGGCGCATCGACATTGCCGAGAAAAACCACCAGGCCGGACAGGCCGGATGCCGCCAGCCGCTCGCGGCGGCCGCTATAGATTTCTGCTGCAAACATAAAAGAAGTCCTTGTGTGGAAGCGCAGCCTTCGGCTGTCGGTTTTAATGGATACTTTATACAACTTAACATAGCCCAGCGGCCCTGTACCAGACGAGCCTTGACCGCCGCTGGCCGGTTCGACCCTGTGCCCTGATTTCAAAGCAGGGCAAAAATTGACCATAGCTGCTTGAGTAAAAAATGCTGCGCACCGGCAAGCGCAGCACATGTTTTGACCAAAAGCGCGGCAAATGCCAAACTGCGCTTCTGTGCACTTTGCTTAATTGAAAAGGAAACCTCATGTTCGCTCAACGCCGCATCGCCGGTCTACTGTCCGCCCTGCTTCTGGCAGTTCCGATGATGGTTCAGGCCGCTCCCGCAGCCGATACGGCCGCGGTCAAGGAACTGATCAGCGCAACCCGTATCAACGGCATGCTGCCTATGCTGGCCCAGCGCGCAGCAACCAGCGCCGGCCCGCTGCTGCAAAAGTATCTGGCCGACAACAAGATAGAACTGTCTGCCGAACAGCAGAAAAAAGCACAAGATGGTCTGAAGACCTATGGCGACAGCCAGATGAAGCTGGTCAAGGATTACTTCGACTCCGGCAGCACCAAACAGCAGTTTGAGCAGGCGCTGGTGAGCAGCTATGCATCGGCTTTCACCACGGCAGAAATCAAGCAGATCACCGCCTTCGTCAAGACACCGGCCGGCCAGAAGTGGCTGCAGTCCAATGGCGCAGTCATCGACCGTGCAGCAGCAGAAGTCATGCAGTCGGCTCAAAAAGCCCTGCTGCCAAAAATGGAAGCCGCAGCAGCCAGCTACGGTAAAAGCATCAGCAGCAAATAAGCCGTACCCTGAATCAATAAGCGCCACACCTGCAGCAGGTGTGGCGCTTATTTATGGATGCACGACTCGTCAGTCGCCCAACGGTACACGGGAATGCAGGCTGTAACGGTTGCCGGGATGCCATAGTTTGGCAAAACTCACCAGATTCTTGTGCGACCAGCTACGGCGCAACACCAGCAAACAGGGCTCCTGTGCCCCTATCTCCAGTAATAACTGCTCGCGCGTAGCCGGCATCACCGCCCGGATGGTGTGCTCGGCATCGGTCAGCTGGCTGTTTTTCAGCAAAAATTCATTCGGCGTCTGTGCGCTAAAGTCCTGCTGCAAATAGCCGGGCGCCCATTGTGCCTGCACGAAACGCTCTTCCAGCTGCACGGCCTGCCCGTCTTCGCGGTGCACGATCAGCGAGTAATACAGCGCGGTGCCGGGCTCGGTTTCAAGATACTGGGCCGTTTCTGCATCGGCCTCCAGCGCATAAAGATGAACAAGCTCTGCCACATGCTGGTGGCTGCGGGCACTGATTTCCTGCTGGATATTATTCATATCCAGCAGCGGCGCCGCGATCTTGTTTTCGGCGACATAAGTGCCGTCACCGGCAAAACGCAATAGCACCCCTTCATCCGCCAGCTCGCACAAGGCCTTGTTCACTGTCATGCGCGACACGCCAAAATCCTGTGCCAGTTGAAGCTCGGATGGAATCTTGCAACCGGCCACATATAGATGGCGGTGAATACCGTCCAGGATATGGTCCTTGATATGCTGGAAGCGGGGCTTGGCAGGCTGGTTCACGGCTAGATCCATAATAAAATTATCTTATTCTATTATGGATAGGGTGCTGCCCTGTTGCCAATAACTGCAGGTTTGTTCCATATCAAACCCTTACCGCTATATTGCGTAAACCTAAAAAAGGAGGCGCCATGACCTTGACGCAATGGCTGGACGAGTATGGAGACAGCCACCGCCACCCTGCCAATATCGCCATTCACAAGCTGTGCGTACCGGCCATCGTGTTTGCCGTGTTCGGTCTGGCATGGTCCATTCCG
>NZ_JBOFOO010000089.1:0-1185 GCF_051659485.1 Craterilacuibacter sp.
AGACCACTCTGTTGCCAGGCCTCGAGATGGGCGTATGCGGTAGCGCGGTGCTGGATGCGGGCGTTCATGTCATCCTCGGTCAGGGAAAAATCCGAGGATGCCTGCTTCTATCTTGGGATTACAGATGGGGCGGCTGGACCCTTACAATACATCGAACAACAGCAGACGCCACACTGAATGGCAAAAGCAAGGACGGCTAGGCCGTCCGCGCTATCCTTCCCCGCCCTGAAGGGCGAGGTTTGCCGCGCAACTGATCAATACAGTCACTTGGAGTGAAGCGGTGGGTGGTGGTGGGGATGTTTGTCTGGCTGGGCAACTTCCGGCGCCAGCCGAAAATTTCGTACACGTCGCCATGGTCCAAATGACGCTTGTCAAATTGCGATAGGCATTAACCAGACAGCTTCTATAATCCTAATCTGGCTTGCATTGGCTTATGAGTAATGTCTTTGGCAATTTTTCGCATAACAAAATGTCATTACTTATTGTGAATAATGAAATCCCTGCTCTTTTCCTCCAAGGAGAAAAAAATGGCCGAAAAAAAAATACTGATGCTGGTTGGTGACTATGTCGAAGATTACGAAGTCATGGTTCCGTTTCAGACCCTGCTTGCTGTCGGGCACACCGTGCACGCCGTCTGCCCGGACAAAGCTGCTGGCGATAGCATCGCCACGGCAATCCATGATTTTGAAGGTCAGCAAACCTATTCCGAGAAGCGAGGGCACAACTTTATACTCAATACGACTTTCGCCGACATCAAGGCTGACCAGTACGATGCACTCGTGATTCCTGGTGGTCGCGCACCGGAATATCTACGCCTGAATCCAGCAGTACTGGATATGGTGCGCCATTTCTTCAGCGCGAATAAACCCGTCGCCGCAATCTGTCACGGCGCACAATTACTGGCGGCAGCCGGAGTCATTACCGGGAAGACGTGTTCCGCCTACCCAGCCTGCCGTGCAGAAGTCGAGTTGGCCAAAGGCAACTATGCAGACATTGCCATCGACGGTGCGGTGACCGATGGTAATCTAGTCTCCGCACCGGCATGGCCCGCCCATCCAGCTTGGATGTCTCAATTCATCAAGCTGCTCGGCACGCGTATCGAACTCTGATACATCCCGAGGGGGAGATCATAAACAGTGAGGCATGCTGAAAAAAAACGGACACCTTCAACTCTGTCACATTAGG